>DATKZS010000126.1:0-22187 GCA_035527835.1 bacterium | reverse complement strand
TCATTGTTCCCATCCCGGGAATCATGCCAGCTCACCCCGAACTCGGACCCGCTCCAGGAAAGGGAGGGAGACCCGCTAGAACTTGCGTTGTTGGTTACTCTGAGGTCGGACCCAATCTTGCCCCCGGCCGCGCTGATCCTGGCAAAGTAGATTTCCCAGTTCCCGTCCCGGTTATCATCCCAACTCACCCCGAACTCGGACCCGGTCCAGGAAAGGGAGGGGCTCTGGCTCCAATTCGCGTCGCTGGTTACCCTGAGGTCGGAGCCGATCTTGGTCCCGGCCGCGCTGACCCGGGCAAAGTATATTTCAGGGTTCCCGTCTCTCCAATCCTCCCAGCCCACCCCGAACTCGGACCCGGTCCAGTAAAGGGAGGAATACAAGCCATCATTCGCGGCGCTGGTCACCCGAAGGTCCTGTCCGATCTTGTCGAATATTTCTACTCCTCCATCACTGAAACCATCGCAGTCATTATCCAACCCATCACAAATCTCCTCCGCTCCCGGATAGATCAAACTGTCGCCGTCGTTGCAGTCGGGTCCGAGGATGGCACCGTAGGCATCGCAGCCTATGAACCAGGTATCGAAGTCGGCGTCTCGGCAGGAGGCGCATGAGAGCCAGTTGTCGGGGTCGGCGTCGTCGCAGTCGGGTCCGTTGATGCCTACGTAAACGTCGCACTTGCCGTACCATCCGTCGCCGTCCTTATCGGCGCAGGTGCCGCAGGCGCTCCAGTTGTCGGGGTCGCGGTCGTCGCAGTCCTTGGCCTGGCCGCAGACGACGCGGGGGCGGGGGTAGCTCGCGCCGACTTGCTCGCCCGGATACAGGGCGCCGTAGCCGTCGCCGTCGTAGTCCACGCACAGGTACACAGCGGTGTCCTCCTGCGCGCAGTCCCGGAAGCAGCCGGGGACCAATGCGCAGACCATGACGATCCATGCGGCGCGGACCAAAAGCTTCGGGGTCTTGCTGTTCATGCCTTGCCTCCCTGCATAGGCCCCATTATTGGCCGGGCGAATATCAGATGTCAAGTCCGGAATTGCGGGCGAGGACATTCACGGGGGCCTTATCAAACCGCAGAGGCGCAGAGAACGCGGAGAATCGTGTTGAAATAATTATGCTCTGTGTTCTCTGCGCCTCCGCGGTTAAGTCCATGCCGCTCGCAATTCAGGCGCCAATGAAAGCGGCGTCGTGCCGCGCGCACTGCAAATTGACGGCGCGAAAGCAATTAGGCTAGGATAGTCGGGCATAATCGCGCGAGGTAAACGGATGGACAAAAAGAAGATCATACCGGTGGTGGTCGCGGTCGTGGTATTGGGCGCCGCGCTCGGGTATTGGCTGACGACGCGGGACGGCCGGGGTCCGGTGACTTATAACGGCATCCTGGAGTCGCGCCAGGTGCAGGTGCGGGCCGAGGTCGGCGGGCGGGTCCTGGCGGCGCACAAGGACGATGGCGACCAGGTCAACGAGGGCGATGTGATCTGCGAGCTGGACCGGGAGAAGCTCGCGCTGCAGCTCCGGGGCGGGGCGGGCCAGCTTGCGGCGCAGAAGGCCAAGCTGGAGGCCATGCAAAAGGGCGCGCGCGACCAGGAGATCGAGCAGGTCAAGCTGTTGCTCGGCCAGGCGCGGACGCAGCGGGAGAAGGCGGAGAAGGACTACGGCCGGATCGAGCGGCTGTTCGCCCAGGAGGACGTGTCGGAGTTCGATCGCGACAATGCCCGGACGATGCGGGACCTGGCGGCGGACCAGGAGTCGCGTGCGGACCAGGCCTATCAGCTCGTGCTGGCGGGCGTGCGTGACGAGGAGTTGAAGGCGCAGATCGCGATCGTGGACGCGACGCAGGCCCAGGTGGACTATTACCAGGTGCAGCTCGACGACACCCAGGTGAAGAGCCCGCTCACGGGGCGGGTGGTGGAGCGGTACGTGGAGCCGGGCGAGCTGGTGATGCCGGGCGGGCTGGTGGCGGCGGTCACGGATTACCGGCGGCTGGAGGTGAAGGTTTACGTGCCGGAGGAGCCGGTGGGCAAGATCCGGCTCGGACAGCGGGCGGCGGTTAAGGTGGACGCGTTCCCGGACCGGGAGTTCGCGGGGTGGGTGTCGTCGAAGTCGGAGGAATGGGAGTTCACGCCCAAGAACGTGCAGACCAAGGAGGAGCGGTCGAGCCTGGTGTTCGAGGTCACGGTGCAGGTCGAGAATCCGGGCGAAGAAGCCATCGCCGGGCTGCCGGCGGACGTGAAGTTTTTGGAGGGAATAAGAGAAGGGAGCGGGGAAAAGGGAGCGGAAAAAGCCCCGGCCGCGGCAGCGATGGCCGGAGAGACCGTGGCGCCGGGTGAGGGAGAGACGGCGGGGCCGGGCGAGGGAGAGACGGCGGGGCCGGGCGAGGGGGAGACGGCGCCCTGAAATCATGAAAAGAGCGGTAGGACAGACATTCTTGTCTGTCCGGCGCTGGACAGGCAGGAATGCCTGTCCTACCACGTATCCGGGTATTTCCTGAGCAGAGATGAAAATTTGAACAGCAACGGCTACGCCATACAAGTGAAGGGTCTTTCCAAGCATTTCGGGGACCTCGTGGCGGTCAATGGGCTTGACCTGGAAGTGCGGGAGGGCGAGATCTTCGGGTTCCTGGGGCCGAACGGCTCGGGCAAGTCCACCACCATCCGCATGTTGTGCGGGCTCTTGCAGCCCACGGCCGGCTCGGGCCAGGTCGCGGGCAACGACATCATCCGGGAGCCGGAGAAGATCAAGCGGGTGATCGGCTACATGAGCCAGCACTTCGGGCTTTACGCGGACCTGACGGTTGAAGAGAACGTGGAGTTCTACTCCGGGATCTACCTGGGCAAGCGCTCGCGGGAGGTCAAGGAAAAGGTGATCGCGGACCTGGGCCTCACCCGCTACCGCAAGTTCCTGGCCGGCAACCTCTCGGGCGGATGGAAACAGCGGCTGGCGCTGGCCTGCGCCATCTCGCACCGCCCGAAAATCCTGTTCCTGGACGAGCCGACCGCCGGCATAGACCCCATGAGCCGGCGCACGCTGTGGGACCTGCTTTACGAGATGGCCGAGCGCGGCGTGACCCTGTTCGTGACCACGCACTACATGGACGAGGCCGAGCACTGCCACCGCCTGGGCTTCATCATGGAGGGCATGCTCACGGCCTGCGCGACCCCCCAGCAGATCAAGACGCAGCAGATGCGGGGCGAGGTGATCATGCTGCGCTCCGGCAACAACACTGAGGCCTACGCCGCGCTCAAGGACGTGGAGGGCCTGATTGACGTGAACGTTTACGGCGACTCGATCCACCTGGTGGCGGGGTCGGCGGATGAGGCGTCTCCGCTGGTCCGGCGGGCGCTGGAAGCGGCTGGAGTCGAGGTCCACGAGCTCACCCGCACCGAGCCGACCATCGAGGACGTGTTCGTGTCGTTATCCAAGGTTGCCGCGGCCATGGCCAACGGGGAGAGGCCGGGAAATGAAGGGAACAAAATTAACAAGGATTAAAAGGATACCAAGGATAATCAACAGCAATTATTAATTCTTATCCTTAACATCCTTAATATCCTTGTTGGCTTCTCTTCGGACTTTTTCAGGCCTTCGGGAGCAGTATGAACAGAATCTTGTTCCTGGCGCGAAAAGAGTTCATCCAGATCCGGCGGGACTGGCGGACGCTGGCGCTGACACTGGTGCTGCCGGTCGTGGTGCTGCTGCTGTTCGGGTACGCGATCACGCTGGACGTGAAGGACGTGCCCCTGGCGCTGGTTGACCACGACTCCACGGAGGCCTCGCGCGATCTGGTCCGGGAGTTTTCCGGCTCGGGTTATTTCATCGTTACCGGCGCGGACATGGAAGTGGCCGCGCTGATGCTGGAGCGGCGCGAGGCCAAGGCGGTGATGGTGATCCCGGCGGGCTTCGGCCGGGACATGGGCCGGGGCGTGCCGTCCGAGATCCAGCTTTTGCTCGACGGCTCGGACAACAACTCCTCGAACATCGCGCTGGGCTACGCGCAGGGCATCCTGCAAACCTACGCCTTCAACGCCACCATCCGGCCGGCCATCGCCGCGGGCCTGGTCCAGCCGTCCAGCATCCCGCCCATCGAGCTCGTCCCCCGCGTCCGCTTCAACCCGGAGCTGAGCTCCACCGTTTTCATCGTGCCCGGCCTGGTCGCCATCATCATGATGATCACGGTGGTGGTCCTGAGCTCGCTCTCCATCGTCAAGGAACGGGAGCTGGGCACGCTGGAAACCATCATGGTAAGCCCGCTCCAGCGCCACGAGTTCATCCTGGGCAAGCTCACGCCCTACTTCGTGCTGGCGTTCGCCGACCTGTTCATCATCCTGGGCGCGGGCAAATTATTTTTCGCGGTGCCGTTTCGGGGGAGCGTGATCACGCTCACCGCCCTGTCCACCATCTTTATCCTGGGCGGACTCGGGATGGGACTCTTCTTCTCGACCGTGGTCGAGACCCAGCGCACCGCCTGGATGATCTCGCTCTTGTCCACCCTGCTGCCCTCGATCATTCTCTCCGGCTTCATCTTCCCCATCCGCATCATGCCGCGCTGGCTCCAGCTCGTGACCTACATCGTCCCGGTGAGGTACTACCTGGTCATCCTCCGCGGCGTCGTGCTCAAGGGAGCCGGAGTCGCCGAGCTCCTGCCCGACACCTTCGCCCTGATCATTTTCGCCGTCCTCACCATCACGCTCTCCGTGGCAAGGTTCAGGAAGAGGGTGGCCTGATGGAGAAAAACCACGGATGAACACAGATTAACACAGATGTTTTCATAATCGTTTTATTGAATCCGTGTTAATCTGTGTTCATCTGTGGTAAAAAATTTCGACTGACCTGATCATTGCAAAAGCCCATTTTGGGGGAGGTGTAAGATGAATCCTCAAGACCTGATCGAGAACGACAAGAAGCACCTGATCCATCCGCTGACCCACCCGCGCCATTTCGAGCACGAGGACCCCAAGATCATCGTCGAGGGCAACGGTTTCATGATCCGCGACCTTTACGGCAAGGAGCTGATTGACGGCTTCTCCGGGCTGTGGTGCGTGGCCGTCGGCCATAACCATCCCAAAATCATCGCCGCCGTACACGAACAGATGCAGAAGCTCTCCTACTTCACCTCCTTCCACGGCGCCTCCACCCCGCCCTCCATCGAGCTCGCGGCCAAACTCACCAGCATGTTCAACCCGGAATACGGCCTCTCCCGCGTCTGGTTCACCTGCGGCGGCTCCGAGACCAACGAAACCAACATCAAGATGGCGCGCCTGTACTGGCAGCTCCAGGGCAAGAGCGAGAAGGGCAAGGTCATCTCGCGGCGCTTCTCCTATCATGGCATGGGCCTCGCCACCACCGCGTCCACCGGCATCTTCCCCTTCCACTGGAACATCGAGCCCCTGCCGGAGGGCTTTATCAAGTGCGCCGCGCCCTACTGCTACCAGTGCGAATTCGACCAGACCTACGGGAGCTGCAACTTCGAGTGCGTCGCCGACCTCGAAGAGGTGATTGAGGAGGAAGGTTCGGACACCGTCGCGGCCTTCATCGCCGAGCCGGTCATCGGCTCCGGCGGCGTGATCCCGCCGCCTCAGGAATATTTCCCGCGCGTGCGCGAGCTCTGCGATAAGCACGACGTCCTGCTCATCCTGGACGAGGTCATCACCGGGTTCGGCCGCACCGGCGCCATGTTCGCGCACGAGCACTGGGGCGGCATCCGTCCCGACATGCTCTCGCTGGCCAAGGGCATCAGCTCCGGCCACATCCCGCTCGGCGCGGCCGTCATGAGCGGAAAAATTTACGACACCATCGGGAAGCTGCAGGACGAGATGCTGCCCCTCATGCACGGCTTTACCTACATGAACCACCCCGTGTCCTGCGCCGCCGGACTCGCCAACATCCAGGTGATCGAGGAGGAGGGGCTGGTGGAGAAGGCGCGCGTGAACGGCGACTATCTGCTGGAGGGACTGAAGACGCTCACGCGCCACCACTCGGTCGGCGACGTGCGCGGCATGGGCATGCTGGCCGCCATCGAGCTGGTCGCGGACAAGGACACCAAGGAGCCGATCCTGCCCGAGAACTCCGCGCCCGAGCTCCTGGCCAACCTCTGCTGGGAAAAGGGACTCTACATCCGCTCCTCCGCCATGGAAACCGTCGGCATCGCGCCCGCGCTCACCATGGACAAGAAAACCATTGACAAAATGGTGGACATCATTGATAAGTGCGTACCGGAGATGGAGAAGAAGCTGCTGAAGAAATAATGGATCAGAGAACGGGCAAAGGTGAGGTTTAGAAATTTTTTGTCCCGGAGGGGCGGGCGAGAGTAGCCCAGCGATGAATTCCTGGGTACGCCGACGCATCATGCCGCCAAGTCCCGGAGGGACGGCCGATAATTTTTGTGCAGATCATTGATCGGGGGCCCGACCATGAAAATGAAAGTGCGCCAAACATTGCGTCCTGTGTCCCTGTTCTGGTCCGCTCTTTTCCTCCTCGCGGCCTCGCCCGCGGGACATGATCGCGAACTGTATTGGGCCACGGCGGCGGACGTGCCCGAGTGGGCGGAGCAGGGAAACTTCCGCTTCATCCGCATTGACGGCGGCAGGATCGAGACCATGAAGGCCGAGCGCACATGGTGGGGAAAGGAGTTCAGCCAAGACGAAAAGGACGTGCTCACCAACATCTATGGCGGGCGCTTCGACAAGATGCTCGCGCTGTTGCAGGAGGCGCGCTTCAACTGGATCTGGGTGACATGGTCGAACGGATGGTCTCTTCAAGAGGAGAGCGAGAACCGCGAGCAACTGAAAAAAGTGATCGCGCGCTGCCATGAGAACAACATCCACGTCACCGCCTACATGTCCGCCACCAACATGTTCTGGAAAAGCACGTTCAAGGACGACCCCGAGACCGTGAAGTACGGCCTGTTCATGTACGGCCTTCCCATCTTCTACGCCGGCCTGCCCAAAACCGGGCCGCAGGTCAATTTCGCGCGCCGTCTGGCCGACGTGCGCTTTGCGGGCTGGCGCGCGTACCTCGTCAACAAGGCCGCGCTCGCCGTGGACGCCGGGGTGGACGCGATCTTCTTTGACAACATCATCGGCGACACCGAGGGCATGAAAATTCTCTTGAGCGAGGCCCAGCGCATGGCCGAGGAAAAGGCGCGGGCGAATGGCCGGCCCAAGGTCATGGTCTACGCCAACGTGCACATCAGCCCCTCCCGCTTCGCGATCAACGGCCAGGCCGAGGTGATCTGGGAGGAAGCGGGCAAGGACACGCCCGGGGTCTGGGACGGAAAGTGGCGGACCGACAACGCGCGCAAGATCAAGTTCCTGGCCGGCGAGAAACAGCCGTGGCAGCCGCTCATGTACGAGTACGACGTGTACCACTGCGGCCCGCGCGAGCGCTGCATCCCCGGGCCCACCGAACATAAGCTCGCGATCGCCGAGGCCGCGAGCTTCGGCGCCGCGCTCTCCAGAAACATCGAGGGCCGGTTCCTGGACGCGCTGATCCGGGACGAGCCCGAAGCGCGCGCGGCCTGGGCCGCCATCGCCCAGTACAATTCCTTCATTGCGGACCACGCCGAGCTCTTTCATAACGTGGTCCCCGCCGCCCGTATTGCGCTCCTCTCAAATAGCGAGAAAAACCCGGTCGCCGACTACTTCATCCAGAACAACGTGATCTTCGAGACCAAGGTGCTGAAACGGATCGCTCAGGGCCGGCCGCTTCGCGAGTTCATGGCGCTCGTGGTCCCCTTCAAGATCGGCGCACTCGACGATGAGCAGCGCGGCATCATCGCCGATTTTTATTCAGCCGGCGGCGTGATCTTTGCCGCTGAGCCGGAAAGCCTCGCCGCCAGGATCGGCCTCTCCGACCGGGGCCGGATGCGTTCGCTGCCCTCTCCCGGTCCCGATCTCTCCGACGCCGTCCAATCAGCCACCGGCGGCCCTCTCCTCACCGTCTCCAATACCCGCTTCCTCGCCGCCAACGTCACTAAAAAGGCGGACGCCAATACCTTCATCGTCCACCTCATTAATTACGACGCCGCGCCCAACGAGAAGGTGAAGGTCACGCTCGACCTGGGCGACGATTCCGGCGCCGTGTCAGCGCCCGAAATGAAAATATTTTCGCCCGACGAATATGCGCCATCAATCTCCGACGTCTCGCTCCAAGGCGGGGTCCTTACATTCAGCATTGATAAGATCATGCGATACGCGGTCATGATGATTCACCTGTGAGGTTTCCGTCCCGGAGGGACATTTAGATAGTAGCCCAAGAATTTATTCCTGGGAACCCGACGAAAAAAAACCGCCAAGTCCCGGAGGGACGACCGATCCCATGTTGCAGGACTCGACCGTCCCTCCGGGACTTCAATGGTTGGTGCGGTCCGCGCACCCAGCGATGAATCGCTGGGCTATTCTCGCCCGCCCCTGCCGGGGCTGAAGACCCCGCTGGGATCCGAACTGCGGACTACAATATGTATCCCCTTCCCCGGCGCCGCGGGCCGGAGGCCGGGGACCCAGAGGATGCGGCGCGGGTCGCAGATCAGGGGGTAACGGCCGCGGAGGCGGGGCGGGATCTTCAGCTCGTTCATGATGTCCTTGACCAGGCGCCGGCCTTTCATGCCGGACGGACTGTAGCGGTCGCCGGGCCGCCGGGCCCGTACCATTAGCGGGGCCAACACCTTCTCCGCGTCGAACCACGCCTCCATGACGGGAGCGGAGCCGGAGCGCGGCTTGGCCGCGCGGTCGGCGGTGATGGTCCATTCGCCGTCGGGTCCCGGCCATCTGATCGAGCCGGGCACGAGCAAGCGGGTCCCGCGCGCGCCGCTCCCTGCCGCGGCCCTCTTCTTCTTCCTCCCGCGTGATCCCGCATCCGGTCCCGCCGCTCCGAAGCTCAGGCGCCCGTACTCGCGCTTTACGGTGATGCCGGGCAGATCGAGCGAGGCGTGGGCCGCGCCGGCCATGACGAGCCGGTCAATGGCTTCGAGGTGCACGAACGCGATGCGGCGCAGGTCGCGGCCCACCGCGCGCACCGCCTCCCGGTACACGGCCATGCGCAGCGCCGTGGGCTCAGCCGCGATGGTAGCCGCAGCGAATCCGGCCGCTCCCCGCTCTTTCCCCGCGTTGGCGTCCATCCATTTCCGGGCCAGGCCCTGCAAGAGCTCCACGTCGTGGCGCGATACGCTGGCCGCGCGGGCGAGCGACCGGCTGATGGCCGGGTTCATGCTCGCGAGGAGCGGCATGAGCTCCCTGCGCACGCGCACCCGGATGAAGCGCGGGTCCTGGTTCATGGAATCCTCGCGGAACTTCTGGCCCCGCGCGGCGAGGAAGGCGAGCACGTCAGCGCGCGCAAGGCGGATGAGCGGCCGGATGATGAGCTTCTTGCCGCCGCGGGAGGATGCCTCCCGCACCGGCGCGATCCCGGCAAGGCCGGTCGCGCCCGCGCCCCGGATCAGGTTGATGAGCACGGTCTCGGCTACGTCGTCCATAGTATGCGCGACCGCGATCAGCCCAGCGCCCGCCCGGTCCGCCGCCTGCGCCAGGAACCGATACCGCTCCTCCCGCGCCCACTCCTCGATGTTGCCCGCTGGCGCTTTCTTCCGGACCCGGCCGGCCATCAGCGGGATACCGAGCCGCGCGGTCACCCCTTTCACGAACTCCTCGTCCTCGTCCGCCTCGGCCCCCCGCAGCCCGTGGTGCAGGTGCGCCACGCTAAGCTCGAAATCAAAGACCGCCCGCAGCTCCACGAGCGCGAGCAGCATGGCCATCGAGTCCGGCCCTCCCGACACTCCGGCCACCACCGCATCACCCGCAGAGATCATGCGCTCTTCGCGCATGGTCTGCTCCACAATCTTTATGAAGGAGTTCCTGGCCATCATGAATAAGGATAAGCCGTGTCGCCGCTCCGATGCAAAAACCGTTTATGGGAATTGACCGGCCAGAAAGAATTGGAGGCCCACGGCTTGACGAAATTGGTAACATTGTATATAATAGTAATAAAGGTACTAATGTATATATTATGGAGGGCGCGGCGATGAAACGATATTCCATGCACGAGGCGCGGCAGAACCTGACGGACCTGGTGAATCAGGTGGCCTACGGCCGCGAGCGGATCATGATCGGGCGGCACAACAAGGACCTGGCGGTGCTGGTGCCGGTGGAGGACGCCGAATACCTGGAGCATCTTGAAGACCTGGAAGACATCAAGGCGGCCAGGAAGGCGCTCAAAAGGAAGGGCAAGGCCATTGCCTGGGAGGAGGCCAAGAAGAAGCTGGGGCTCAAATAAATGCCCTATCGGATCACCATCGAGCGTGACGCGGCCAAGGCCATGGAAAAGATCCCGCTCCGTGACCGCGAGCGGATCGGGCGCAAGATTGACGGCCTGGCCGATGATCCCCGGCCCCCGGGCGTGGAAAAACTCCAGGGCTTCGACGACGTCTACCGGATCAGGAGCGGCCAATACCGCATTGTTTACCAGGTCGAGGACGACGTACTCCTGGTCCTCGTGGTCAGGGTCGGGCATCGCAAGGAGGTCTATCGCGGGCTTGGGCGGCGAACCGGGAAATAATTTGGTGGCGGCGCAGGGAATCGAACCCCGGACACTGCGGATATGAGCCGCATGCTCTGACCATCTGAGCTACGCCGCCGCAAGACGAATAATTTAGCACGGGGGGGGCGGAAAATCAAGATTTTGAAGCACGCTTGAACCCTGCTTGACACCATGCCCCGCCGCATCTATACTGGCTCTCACGGGCGGTTAGCTCAGTGGATAGAGCACTTGCCTCCGGAGCAAGGGGTCGCTGGTTCAAATCCAGTACCGCCCTCCATAAAGAAAAGAAAAATTCAACCACCAAGACACCAAGGGCACCAAGAAAAAAATCAAACTCCATTATCTGATTCTTTTTTTACTTCGTACCCTTGGTGTCTTGGTGGTTGAATTTTATTTTTTAGCTGCAACCCGCCGTGCGATGGCATCCAGCCATCGGTCATGAAGCGATACCAGGTCTTCCTCTTTAACGAACCAGAGCATCATGAAAACCAGGGCGCCGGTGAAATCTTCCCTGGAGGTCACGATGGTCTTGCCGTCCTTTTCCTCGAGCTTGAAGCTGTGCACCGATACCGCGGCATGAGGGATGCCCCCGGTCCAGGCAACATATCCGGGCTCATCCTTCTGGACCACCTTCACCTTCACCGGAGCGGAAAGCCGGCCCTTGACGCAGATGTTCATCTTGAACTCTGATCCGACTTCAAGTGCATCGCCGGTCCAGGATGAGGCCTTGATAAACGGCTTCCAGTCAGGCCAGCTATTTATGTCCAACAGCTCAGGCCAGATCCTGGCCGCGGGCGCATCAATCGTCCGCGAGCGCTCAACCGTGAATTTTCCCATCCGTCACGCCTTTTGATAATAAGGAGACTTTTGTAAAACAACCCAGCGGCTGATGGGCTTGAACATCCGGGCCAGATGCCTCGTGACGGTAAAATGTCTTTTTACGTCATTGAGCCAGTCCTTATAGCTGTGCCGCTGAAAATTTAATATTCGCTGACTCTCGTCAGTATCCAACCAGTCAAAGTAGCGGTATTCGGCGCAAAAGGCCTCCTCGGGCAACATGCCCAGACCGAAGACCTCCATGGCGCCGGATATCATGTCACCATATTTCATCTGGCAGCTCGGGCCGCCCCCTATCAACAGGACCTTGCCGGCCGCGTCGGCGCTGCTCACGGCATTAGCGCAGGCCAGTCCCACGTCTTTTGAATGTACGAACTCGATCCGGTTGTCCAGCGGTGTATCGAACATGTCCGGATTCATGCCCACGTTGACGGCAAGAACAGCAGCGAACCGCAGGATGACCCAATCCAGCCCTGACTCCATGACCATTTTTTCGCAGACCAGCTTATGCTCCGAGTAATGGTCGCTTGCATAAATCGGGTCCGAAGCAGTCCGGGGAGCGGATTGATCCTGGGTTATGCCATAGACCGAGATAGAAGAAGAGAAAATCAACCGGGGCCGATGAAGGAGAGACCTCGCGGCTTCAATGATATTTGCGGTCCCCCCGACATTGACGGCCTCGGCCAAATCGGGATGGTCTTCGCTCGATTTACCGGTATGGCTCATGGTTGACGGTATCATGAAAGCGAGGTGGACCACGGCCTCCCGGTCCCGCATGGCATTGGCAACATCTTCAAACCGCCGGATGTCGCCCCACATGACCTCAATCCGGCCCTTGTATTTCGCGGCCGCCTTTTCATTTACTTTTGACCTGATGTCGAAACACCTGACCTCATGGCCCTGCTTCACCAGCTCATGAATAGTGCTTTTCCCGACGTTTCCAAACGCTCCCGTCAACAATACTTTCACTGCCTGCTCCTCTTTCTCTTCGAAACCGCTTCGATCCAGCCGTGCGCCGCGACAACTCTCTCTTCCCTCGACAGCCTTGGCGCCTTGGCGGTTCCCTTTTTTACTGTTCCGCCCGGCTCTCCTCCCCGCCCTCCAGACCAATTGCCTTGGCTTCTCCAGGCTTGAGCCTGCGGCACAGCGAGACTGTTTTCTCATCTCCCTGCAATGCCTAACTTAATGTAATTATACCTTTTTCTCCAGTGACAAAGGGCTAAAAGAAGATAGCCCAGGGTTGGCCGTCCCCGGCCTACCCTGGGATATCGGCGCATATCATATCCTCTTCTCCCCTGAAAGGGCGATATAAAATGGAGCGGGGTTGGCGGACGCGGGGACATAACCGCGGAGGCGCGGAGGGCGCGGAGAGGCCGGTTTACCGGCCTTGCCTCAAGTACAGGCCCGTGCTTTAGCGCGGGTTAACGAGGCGGCGGGAACCTGGTCCGGACCCCGTTTCAACGGGGTTCTCGAGAGCCGCTTGCAAAAGTCAGGCTAATAACATAGACACGGCGTGGGAGCGCCCTTCCGGGCGCGATTCTTGGCTGCCTCGCGGAAACGGATCGCGCCCGGAAGGGCGCTCCCACGCCGGGTTGTGGATTTTTGCAAGAAGCTCTCGAAACAGAGGATTTATCCAGGGGCTAAAGCCCGGAGACGGGAGAAGGACGTTAAAACGCCCTTCCCCGGGCATGGCCGCGTCACGATACCCGCCATAAATGACGGGCCTGCACGCCAGAAAGAAAGCCCGATAAATCGGGCTTGGAAAAATTCCGAATCGAGATGTAGGACCCCTCGGACCTCCTCCGGCATTGGGCAGGCACGGGGGCCTGCCCCTACGGAAGGTTCATCCGCCACCCCCGGCCAACCCCGCCGTCCCCGGCCGCATCCTCACGGACAGGTCAGGCCGAGGCGGGCTAAGTAAATTTCAAGGTTTCCGTCCGGGAAATCTGCCCAGCCTAGCCCGAACTCGGACCCGGTCCAGGAAAGGGAGGGCCAACAGCTGTTGCCATTGGCGCTGGTTACCCGGAAGTCGGACCCGATCTTGGTCCCTGCGGCACTGATCAATGTAAAGTAGATTTCCATGTTTCCGTCCCGATGCTCATTCCAGCTAACCCCGAACTCAGAGCCGGCCCATAAAAGATTGGGATAATCGCTAGTACTCACATCGGTGGTAACCCGAATGTCGGACCCGATCTTGGTTCCAGTCGAACTGATCCGGGCGAAATAGATTTCCCTGTTTCCATCCCTTTCATCAAACCAACTCACCCCAAACTCGGACCCGGTCCAAGAAAGGGAGGGATACCCGCTTCTGTTCGCATCTCCGGTCACCCGGAGGTCGGACCCAATCTTGGTCCCGGCCGCGCTGAGCCGGGCAAAATAGATCTCGTCATTCCCGTCCTGTCTATCATCCCAGCTCACCCCAAACTCGGACCCGGTCCAGGAAAGCGAAGGATAATAGCTGCCGCCCAAGCTATCGCTCACTCGGAGGTCGGTTCCTATTTTTAATCCGAACGCGCTGATTCGGGAAAAATAGATTTTCCAAGTTCCGCCCCGGGTATCCTCCCAGCTCACGCCAAACTCGGATCCGCTCCACGTAAGTGATGGACGATAGCTTATACCATTATGGCTAGTCAGCCGGAGGTTGGACCCAATTATAACTCCTGCCGCGCTGATCCGGGAAAAATAAATTTCATAGTTATTGTCCCGGTTATCTTCCCAGCACACCCCGAACTCGGACCCGCTCCAGGAAAGGGAGGGGAGCTGGCTATAATTCGCGTCGCTGGTCACCCTAAGGTCGGACCCGATCTTTGCCCCAGCCGCGCTAATCCGAGAAAAGTAGATTTCCCAGTTCCCAGACCGGTCATCCTGCCAACTTACCCCGAACTCAGAGCCGGTCCAGGAAAGGGACGGAACCGAGCCTGAGTATGAGTTATAGGTCACCCTCATGTCTGGGATGATCTTGGTGATGACTTCTACTCCCCCATCACTGAAACCATCGCAGTCATTATCCAGTCCATCGCAAATCTCTTCCGCCCCCGGATAGGTCAGGCTGTCGCCGTCGTCGCAGTCCAGGCCGTTACGGGTGGTATAGGCGTCGCAGCCGATGAACCAAGTGTCGGACTCGGCGTCAACGCAGGAGGCGCAGGAGAGCCAGTTGTCGGGGTCGGAGTCGGAGCAGTCAGGGCCGTTGCGTCCGTCATAGTTGTCGCATACACCCCACCATCCGTCCCCGTCCGCATCCGCGCACGTGGCGCATGAAATCCAATTATCCGGGTCGGCGTCGTCGCAATCGGGACCGTTGATGCCGACGTAAACGTTGCACGCGCCGTACCACCCGTCGCCGTCCCGGTCCCGGCAGGTGGCGCAGGCGGACCAGTTGTCGGGGTCGTGGTCGTCGCAGTCTTTGGTTTGGCCGCAGACGACTTTGGGGCGGGGGTAGTTCGCGCCGATTTGCTCGCCCGGATACAGGGCGCCGTAGCCGTCGCCGTCGTAGTCCGCGCACAGGGACACCGCCGTGTCCTCCTGCGCGCAGTCGCGGAAGCAGCCGGGGACCAGGGAGCAGATCATGACGATCCATGCGGCGCGGGCCATAAGCTTCGGGGTCCTGCTGTTCATGCCTTTCCTCCCTGCATATTCCCCATTATCGGCCGGGCGAATATCAGTTGTCAAGTCCGGGATGGCGGGCGAGGACATTCACGGGGGCCTTATCAAACCGCAGAGGCGCAGAGGACGCGGAGAATCGTGTTGAAATAATTATGCTCTGCGTTCTCTGCGCCTCCGCGGTTAAGACCATGCCGCTCGTAATTCAGGCGCCAATGAAAGCGGCGTCGTGCCGCCGCACTCTAAAAAAATCCCCGGCGCCCGAAGGGCCGGGGATTTTTTCGCTGGCTGCCGATCCCGGTGCTGAACTTTTGGAGGCAACTAATTCTGCATCTTTGTTACACTGACGGCCTGGAGCCCCTTGGGCGTGTCAATGTATTCGAACTCCACCATCTGGCCGTCGTTCAGGGACTTGTATCCTTCGCCCTGGATCGCGGAGAAATGGACGAAGATGTCCTCGCCGGTGTCCTGCTCGATGAAGCCAAATCCCTTCGAATCGTTAAACCATTTGACGTAACCCTGTGCCATTGTCCAACTCCTTTCACCCGATGGTGTCATGCCCTACTGCCTGTTGCGCCGTTTGGTATGTTTTTCTAACCTGATTTTAATGTTGCAAAAGCCGCTTCCCCATCCAACCCGCTTATCTCAAAGGACAAAAGTTTGCTTAGCTTTTACCCTGATGAAATCAAAGTTAGCACCAGGAATTCGATTTGTCAAGAGCTTCTTAGATTTTTTTAATGTTGGGCTAATGTGGGGGGGCAGAGGAATTTGAACCACCAAGAACACCAGTGCAGAAAAGACGGGAACCACAGATGAACACGGATTAACACGGATTCATGGATGCAATCTTGAAGTGATCCGATTCAAATCAGTGTTTATCCGTGTTCATCCGTGGTTTTTCTAAAAGAAGGGCAAGAAGGGGTCAAAGGAAGTTGACCTGGGCCACGTTCTCTTTTTGCTGGACGGCGGAGGCGATGGTTTTTTGGAGGGACTCGTCGGTGACGGGCTCGACCAGGCTTACGGGGTTGCCCTCACTAGTCGAGCGCAGATGTTTGGCGACGATGAATCCGGGGACAATGGCATAGGCGCAACCGCCTTCTCCGCAGCATGACGAGTCAAAGGCGGCGGCGCCGACCAGGTATAGGACCTCGCGGCCGTCAAAGGGCAGGATGCCCTCCCGGATGATGGTGTACCTTCCGGAGATGGCCTGGACCTCACGGCCGGGCTCCGGGTGCTCGAATTCTTTTTCCATTGGTTCGGACTGGTATTTTTTAACCGCAGATGAACACAGATGAACGCAGATGGATCAATAAAAAATTCTTATCTGCGTTAATCTGCGTTCATCCGCGGCTCCTTTTAAGCCCATTTATTTTGCACCACCCGCCTCACTTTTTCTTGATGACTCCCGCCATGATCTCGGCCATGCCGCGGGCGGCGAAGTAATTGTAGCGCTTGAGCTCGTCCGCGGTCAGCGGCGCGGAATGGGGCGGGTTGTCGAGGTACATGCGCGGCCTGGTGTCCTTGTTGTAGGCGGGCCATTCGGGGAGGCCGGGTCCGTTGGGATCGCCGTCGCGGGCGAAGTTGGTGTAGTAGGACATCATCTGTTCGGAGAGCGGCTCTCCCGAGGCCACGGCCTTTTTGTCGGCGAGCATCTTGAACATGCGCGAGTCTATCTGGAGGGCGCCGAAGACCAGCGGGATGTCGAGTCCGTGGAAGGCCCCCATTTTGTGGGGCATGCGGGTGTCGTCCCAGTCGAAGCGGTAGAAGTAAACGGGCGATTGCGGGGCCAGGCCCTCCGCCATCTCGAAGGCGCGGGAGGAGAAGACGGCGTCGGTCATGATGGCGATGACCTGGTCGGCGGGGCGGCGGAATTCGGAGTAGGAGTAGAGGGCGAGCATTTCGTCGGCATTGGGTCCGGCGAGCAGGCGGGTTATGGAGCTGGCCATGGAGCGGGGCCAGAGGCCGAGTCCGGGGAACATCATGGTATAGAGCCTGAGCTCGTCGCGGACGGTGCCGGCCATCACGGGCACGTGATGGTACTTGCCCATGCGGATCAGGTCGAGGGGCCAGTCGGGGATGACCTGGCCGTCAATGTGCGGGGTAAAGGCGGGCCCGCCCTGGAGCATCAGGTTGCCGCCGTCGTCCAGGAAGGCCGAGGCGGGCTTCTGGCGCAGGCATTCGAGCGCGGCCGGGCCCTCGCAGCCGAGCCTTTGCGCCAGCGCGCGGCCGTACCCATAGCCCTCTTCCAGGGTATGAAGCATGTCGCAGGGCCCGCTCATGTTGATGGCGCGGTGGAACAGGCCCCGGGCGGGAGGCGAGACGAGCAGCGAGCACACGCTGATGCCGCCGGCGGACTGGCCGAAGATGGTGACGTTGCCCGGGTCGCCGCCAAAGCCCTGGATGTTGTCGCGCACCCACGCGAGCGCCCGGACCTGGTCCAGCAGCCCGTAGTTGCCGGTGGAATGATTTTCGTCCTCCGCCGCCAGCTCCGGCAGCGCCATGAACCCGAGCGCGCCCAGCCGGTAATTGATCGTGACCACCACCACGTCGCGGTCAGCCGCCAGGTTCGCACCATCATACATCTCATACGTGCCCGAGCCCTGCTTAAAGCCGCCGCCGTGGATCCAGAGCATGACCGGGAACGAGCCCGACTTCCGAGGACGCCAAATGTTGAGCGTCAGGCAATCCTCGTCAAAGCCGCGGGCCTCGCCGCCGCTCGTGATGCTCTCCTTCTGCGGGCAGGCAAAGCCCACCGAGTCCGCGTCGAACACACCCGCGCGCGCGGGCGGCGGGACCGGGGCCTTCAGGCGCAGCTCACCCTTCGGCGGCGCGGCATAGGGCAGTCCTTGAAAGGCGCAGGCCGCGTATTGCTTGTCCGCGTGGCCCTTGACCATGCCCTCGGACGTGCTCACCAGCGAGGAGCAATCCAGAGCTTCTTGGGTCAAGGCCGACGCCGCAGCCGATAAAGCCAGCAAAAAAACCGCCGCCGCCACTAACCTTTTCATTCACTTTCCTCCGCTTTAACTGATGTCCACCAGCGGCGCGATACGCTCGACCGCGCTGTCCACGCTCCTGGCCACGTCCATCTTAAGCTCGATGGCTCCGTGCGGGCAAGCCTCCGCGCACCGGCCGCAGCCCTTGCACATCTCGGTGATGACCGCGCGGCCGTCCTCGAGACGGATGGCTTGCACAAAGCATTGCTCCACGCACGTGCCACAGCCCTCGCACGCGTCGGTCACTCGGAGCTCGACCCCCGGCATCGGGGTGAGCTTCGCGCTGATTTTGGGGTCAAGGTACGGCGCCATGCGCCAGATGCAGCAGCAGGGGCAACAGTTGCAGATGGTCAGCAGCTTTTCCTTGGGCGATACCCAGAGCCAGGCCGAGTCGAGCTTGTTACGCCCGATCACGTGCACCAGGCCCGCCTCCCGGCAGCGCCGCACGTGCTCGCGCGCCTCGTCCCTGCTTACCGGCCGGCCCAGCGCCGGGTTGATCCGCATCGCGGCCTCCCCCAGAAACAGGCAGCCCAGATCAATCGGGTAATCGCGGCAATGGCTCGCGTCACGGCAGATGCACGTGTTCATGATCCACAGAAAATTGGCCCGCTCGATGAAATGGCCCACCACCTTCGAGGGCAACACCATGCTGCCCGGATCGTCAACTTCCCGGCCAACCGCGATCACCCCGTCCTTGGGCAGATACATCATGGCGTCGCCGTCGAACAGCGCGTAATCAATGGCCCGGCCGATGCCCGGCGCCCGCGTCAGCCGCGCCGCCGTGAACAGGCCGGGAAAGGTCTTTTTGATGACGCGAACTATCCAGAGAGGCATTGCCATGACGGTTCCTTGTTAATCCGGCGCTGATGGCGGACTAAAAACTAAACCTCCCCCACCCTCTCCCCTTCCGGCAGCACCAGACGGAGGTCGAGGAAGTCGCCGGTGGCGATTGCGCGGTCGCCGAGGCTTAAGGCCGCCAGCTCCGCGCCCATTTCGTGCGGCCCGGTGCGTAGCGCCGCCAGTCCCTGCGGCATGACCCGGGCCAAGCCCTGCGTGACCAGGCTGGTGTAGACGATCTCGCCGTCCTTGACCGTGAAGGTGCCGAGGTTCATGGCGCGGTCAACGCTTAAGCCCCCCTTTTTCACGCGCAGCTCCAGGATCAACTGCTCGCCTGCGGTGAGGGTGACAAGGTGCTCGGCAGCGGTGTTCTCGAATTTCATGTCGCACAGGAACTTGGGATACCCCCACAACCCGATGCCGCCGGCCATCGCGATCTCGGTGGTCACCGGCAGACGGTGCACATATACGCCGAGGAGCCGCCGGCCCGCGTGTTTGAGCAAGCACGGCACGCCCACGCTGAACTCGCCGTAAGGCCCGATGTCCGTGTCCAGGTAGTTGAAGGCGTTCAGCGTGATCGCGGCGCGGCCTGGCCAGACTTTTATCGGCTTGAGCCGCGGCGACGGCAGGAGCGCGGACACGGCCCGGTAGTCAGCGCCGAACATGGCAAAGAAGGTGTCGAGCCGCCGGTACAGGATCGGCAGCTTGAAGTCGTGCCCTTGAAAGCTTATTTCCTTGAACCCGGAAATCTCCTCGAAGATGTCTCGCCTGGCCATGGCTGCCTCCTTCGATTCTTAAAGTATATGTATTATTAACCACAGATGAACACAGATTAACACGGATTATTTTTCAATAATTGGTTTTATCTGTGTTCATCCGTGGTTAGAAAGAATCACTGCCCAACCTTAACACACCGCAACAATTGATGCTATGATGTCCGCGAACCTGTCCGGCCGGAGGAAGAAGATGAAAAAATGGATCGGATGGTCGCTGGCCATGATGTTATGCGCCGCCGCCCCCGCCCTCGCGGACGCGCGGATGGATGAGCTGTGGATGCCCAGCTCGCGCGAGTGGGGCGCGGTCACGGGCTGGGACCGGCGTTTTCCGGGCGTGCCGTCGTGGGTCAAGAACACGGTGTACCAGGAGACCTTCAACCGCAAGTTCGTGAAGCTCGCGCCCGGCGAGCGCTTTGCCCTGGCCGAGCTAGAGGGCCCCGGAATCGTGAGCCGCATCTTCGTCACCGTGCCCGTGCGCATGCCCAAAAACAACCTGCGCGCGCTGGTCATCCGCATCTACTGGGACGGCGAGGAAAACCCGTCGGTGCTCTCGCCACTGGGCGATTTCTTCGGCGCGGCCTTCGGAAAATACACCGGGTACGACTCGCAGCCCGCGTCAATGCAGGGCGGCGGCTTCGTCTGCCGCTTCCCCATGCCCTTCCACAAAAGCGCCAAGATCGAGATCGAGAACGGCTGGACCGACAAGGAAGCGCCTGTTTTCTACGCGGTGCAGTTCTACCAGGCCCCGGACCTGCCGCCGGAATCGCTCTACTTCCACGCCCTGTGGCGCCGCGAGAACCCGACCACCGAAGGCGTACCCTGCCTGGTCGCGGACATCACCGGCCGCGGCAAGCTCGTCGGGATCCAGCTCTTCCTCCAGAACCTCTCGACCTTCTGGTACAAGGACTTTAACGCGCTGATGCAGCCGGAAGGCTTCGGCATGGGCAACCTGGAGGGCTGGGAGGAGATCGAGATTGACGGCAAGCTCGTGGAGCACGGCACCGGCACGGAGGAGTACTTCAATGCCGGCGCCTACTTCGTCCACACGCCCTACTCCGGCATCTACGAGGGCGTGCACGTGCGGAGCTACCTCACCGGCCGAACCTCCACCTACCGCTTCAACGTCCTCGACCCCATCCCCTTTCAGCGCCATCTCCGCATGACCTGGCACCACGGCCCTCTCGACGTGATCCGCGCCGACTACGCCTCCATCGCCTACTGGTACCAGTCCGAGCCCCACTCCCCCCACACCATCCCCTACCTCGCCTCCCGCATGCCCGCCAGCACCATGAACCACGCCGCCCAGGCTTTCATCATCTGGCCCCTGGTGTACGGAAACAGGATGGTGAATGAGATGATGTTCGAATGAGATCTTGAGAAGCTTATTCTTCCAGCTCAAGGATGCGCAACTAGGCATTTTCTAAATTGTTTTTCTTTTATACAATTTTTCTACTCATTTTATTAAATTTATATTGCAATTTCATATAACTATGCTATAATAAAATAAGCAAAGATTCTGAACAAAGTTCTTGACAACAGAACCCGAGGATTTGTATAATCTGTTCGACCTAAAGCTGGCGCAATGAACATGGGCGACAAACCTCAAATCATCGGACTTACCGGTTCCTTCGGGAGTGGCTGTACTTTTATCTCTAAAGAAATTCTAGAAAAGGCCGGTTATCAATTTGTCTCGCTATCGGATATCCTTAAGGCTTATTACAAAAAAGATGTTGGAAATGATCCTGATCCTAAAGAGAAGAGAAGAGCATATCAGAACTTTGGAGATGCTAAAAGACAATGTGAAGGCTATGATTTTTTTGCCAAGGAGGCATCGGAAATAATTAGCAAGCAACCTGATGTTAAAAAATAGGTCATTGATAGCATTAAAAATCCATCTGAAGTTACTTTCCTCCACGATACCCAACCTCAGTTCTTTCTTTTTGGTATTTCATCAGAGCAAAATATAAGGTGGTACAGGTCTAAGGATCGTGATGAGTATAAAGGACATCCCATTCATTTCGAAGAAGACGATGAGAATGATAAAGGAGAAAATAACCCACCTTGGGGACAGAAGGTTAATGAATGTTTCTTGATGGCTGATATTGTAATAACCAATAATAATCATATTGATGTAGTTGGCAATAGCGATTTTAATAAATTTAGAGATAACGTTTTGGAATTTATTAAATTGATCTCAAAATCTCCCAATAGGCGTGGCCCCAAAAAAGAAGAGGTCCTGATGGTAATGGCCTACGCCGTAAGTCAATCTTCATCCTGTATGCAAAGAAAAGTTGGAGCGATTATCGCGGATGATAAATGGAACATTATAAGCAGCGGATTTAATGAAGTGCCAAATGAAGGTGAGTCCTGTCAGTCAAAATATACAACGTGTTATCGGAAGATTCAGCGAGATGATTTTATTAATAGGCTATATACTGAAAAGATATTGTCTGAAAGCAAGAAAGATGTCTTCATTACACTCTTTACTAATCAGAGCATTATTTATTGGACATTTGCCTGATTTTGTGCTATAATCGTCTCCATGAAAAACTATGACGGTCGGAAGCTTTCCCCCGAGTCGCAGGAGACGCTGCGCGGACGCGTAGTGGAGGCGATATTGGGG
>DATKZS010000125.1:0-11160 GCA_035527835.1 bacterium | reverse complement strand
TCCCTGGTCAAGCGCGATCCCCACCATCATACTCGCCTGGTGAAGATCAATCGGGCAAAAAATGTGTTTGCCTGTTACCCCCTCTTGCGCTACATTACTCATGGTCAGTGGTCCTCCTTTTCAATTAATTTTGTAAATGAGCTGATGCTAACCCATCACGCTCGGTGAGGCCACTGACCTATTTATTCATGATGGCTTGGCGGTTATCTTATCGCCTCTTTAAGAGCCTCGATCAATTGATCCACCTGCTCGTCGGTATGGCCGGCACAGAGGCTGATGCGGAGGCGGGAGGAGCCGGAGGGCACGGTGGGCGGGCGGATGGCCTGAGCGTAGATGCCGCGGTCGAGGAGGGCGGCGGAAAGGCTGAGCGCGGCTTCGGGGGTCCCGAGGACCACGGGGACGATGGCCGCGGACCCGGGCCCGGCGTCCTGGCCCATCACCGAGAGCGCCGCGCGCAGGCGGTCGGCGTGGGCCAGCGCGCGCTCCCTGCGCCAGGGCTCTTCGCGGATGACGCGGAGGGCTTCGAGGGCGGCGCCGGCGGCGGCGGGCGCCGGGCCGGTGGTGAAGATGAAGGTGCGGGCGCGGTTGACCAGGAACTCGATCAATTCCGCGCTCCCGGCCACGAACGCGCCGGAGCTGCCCAGCGCCTTGCCCAGCGTGCCCATGAGAACGTCCACGTCAGCGGCGGCGAGCCCGAAATGTTCGAGCGCTCCGCGGCCGGACTGGCCGAGCACGCCGAGCGCGTGCGCCTCGTCCACCATGATCATGACATTGTGACGCCGCGTCGTCTCGATCAGCTCCGGGAGCGGCGCCACGTCGCCCTCCATGCTGAACACGGTCTCGGTGACCACGAGCTTGCGCCGCGCCGCCGTTCCCGCGAGCAGGCGGTCAAGATGGGAAGCGTCGCCATGCTCGTAAATATTGACGGCGGCGCGGGACAGGCGGCAGCCGTCAATGATGCTGGCGTGGTTGAGGCGGTCGGAGAAGACGGCGTCGCCGGGGCCTGCGAGCGAGCAGATGGCGCCGATGTTGGCGTGATAGCCGGAAGTGAAGAGGAGCGCGGCGGGGGCGCCGAGCCACTCGGCGAGCGCGGCCTCCAGCTTGGCGAAGACGGCGAGGTTTCCGGAGATGAGGCGCGACGATCCCGAGCCCGCGCCCCATTTTCCGGCCGCGGCCTGGGCCGCCCTGATCAGCCGCCGGTCTCCGGCCAGGCCCAGGTAGTCGTTGCCGGAAAAATTGATGACGCTCCTGCCGTCCAGCTCGATCACCGGCCCCTGCGTCGAGGCGAGGGACCGGAGGCGGCGCAAGAGTCCGCTCGCCTCGATCTCGTGAAGCTCGTCGCTGATCCATGAAAGGGTCATGGCGGGGCCGGCTCCAGGCCGAGATCGGCGATCATTCCGAGGTCGTCCGAGACCGGGCGGTTCCTGGTAGTGAGATAGTCGCCGACCATAAGGGCGTTGGCCCCGGCCTCGAACATGAACGACTGGAGGTCGCGCAGGTTCACGTGGCGTCCGCCGCAGACCACGATCTTGACGCGCGGCATGGCGAGGCGCATGAGCGCGATGGTCTTGAGGGCGTCGAGCGGGGTGATTCCGGGCGCGGAGTCGGCCAGGGGCGTTCCCGGGATCGGGTTCAGGAAGTTCACGGGCGCCGAGTCCACTTCAAGCTCGCGGAGCAAGAGCGCCAGCTCGACGCGCTGGGGCCAGCTCTCGCCCAGCCCGAAGATGCCGCCGCAGCACACGGAAAGCCCCGCGGCCTTTGCGGCCTTGACCACCGCGACGTCCTCCTCGATCCGGTGCGTGGTGCAGACGCTCTTGAAAAAGCTGGGCGCGGTCTCCAGGTTGTGATGGAAATGGGCGAGACCCGCGGCCTTCCACCTCGTGAGCGTCTCCTGCTCCACGATGCCCGGCGAGACGCAGGGCCTCATTCCCAGCTCGCTGATTCCGGCGATGGCTGCGGCGATCTCGATGACCTCCCTCTCCTCGTTGATCCCCTTGCCGGAGGTCACGATGGAGAACTCGCGGGCGCGGAATTCCTTGGCGGCTCTGGCCGCGGCCACGATCTCGTCGCGGGAGCGTAGCGGATACGCGGGCGCGTCGGTGCGCCAGTGCGCGGACTGGGCGCAGAAGCGGCAGTCCTCCGAACAGCGGCCGGACTTGGCGTTGATGATGGAGCACAAGTAAACCCGGTTGCCCGACAGCGCGGCCCGGAGCGACCGCGTGACCGGAAAAAGCATGGGCACGTCGGCGTCCGGCAGATCGGCGAGCGCGAGGGCCAGCTCCTCGCCGATTCCGTGGTCCGGAGAGACGGATTGGGCGATGGCGGTTATGGTTTTCGTAATGTCCATTGATGCGGGCCTTCAAGGCTGATGCGGCCAGTGGGGTCATGGTATTAGCTTTGGTGGGGATGGTCAAGACTTAAGAAAAGACACCAGTTACCGACCGGTGGCACTTTTATTACTTGTTCTCCACCTCCCGTATCATCCGGTTGATTTCCTGGCTGAAGGTGAGGTTTTCGTTGGCGACGCGGAGGCGCTCGCAGAGGACCTCGGTAAATGACTTGTAGAACTTGCGCTCGATTTCCTTGTTGCCGGCGATGAGGTTCCTGAAGTCGGTGCGCTTGATCTTGATGAGCTCGGTGTCCTTGTCCGCATAGACGGAAGCGGAGCGGGGCGACTTGTCCACCAGGCTGATCTCGCCGAAGTACTCGCCGGGCTTGAGCAGCGCCAGCGCGTGCTCCTCCCCCGACGCGTCGCGCTTGGCCACGCGGACCTGGCCCTTCTTGATCACGTAAAGCGCGTCGCCGGTCCCGCCTTCCTTGAAGATGAGCTCTCCCGCGCGGAAGCTTTCCTGCTCCGCGACCATGGCGATGTTCATGACCTCGGTGACCTTGAAGTCCTTGAACAGGGGGAGCTGCTTCAACAGTTTGATGTCTTCCATGATCTACCCCTTGAGCACGGCCTTGGGCCGGAGCCTGGCCACCGGCAGCGCCAGCCCGGCGTCGGCGACCGTGGCGATGACCGCGTCAATGTCCTTGTACGCGGCCGGCGCTTCCTCCTTGATCGCCCTCCGGTCCGCGGCGATGAGCACGATGCCCTCCATGCTCCGCGCGAATTCCTCGTCCGAGATTGCGGCCTCCCGGCGGCGGCCCCGGCCCTTCCTGCCGCCCGCCGCCTGGGTGCGCGACATGACCCGGCCGGCGCCGTGATTAACACTATAAAGGCTTTTGACGCCGGATTCCACCCCGGCCAGGACGTAGCTCGCGGTGCCCATGGACCCGGGGATGAGCACGGGCTGGCCCGTGTCGGAAAAGGGAGTGTGCTTCATGCGGAATTTGTCGAAGGCGCGGGTGCTGCCCTTTCGGTGCACCCACAGCATCTCGCCGCCGTGCTCCTCCATCTTGGCGATGTTGTGGGGCACGTCGTAGAGCAGACGGATTTTTGCCTCCGGGTAAAGCGCGCGGAGGTTGCCCGCGGCGAGCACGCCCATCAGAGCGCGGTTGGCGAAGGCGAAGTTGGCGGCGGCGCGCATGGCGGCAATGTAGTCGCGTCCGTTCTTGGCATCGGCGGGCAGGAAGCACAGGCTGGAGCTCGGGTTGCCGCCCCCGTGCTTTTCATTGTACTCTTTGGCGAGCTTCATGAAATGTCCGCCGACCTCGTGGCCGAAGCCGCGCGAGCCGGAATGGATCATGATGGTGAGCTGGCCGGGAAAGATGCCGAAGCGCGCCGCGAGCGCCGGGTCATGGACCTCGCCCACCTCCTGCAACTCGATGAAATGGTTGCCGCCGCCGAGCGAGCCTAGCTGGTCAATGCCGCGCTCGACCGCGTGCTTCGGCACCGCGGCCGGGTCGCCCTCCATGCTGCCCCGGTCCTCCACCCGCTCCAGGTCCATTTTCTCGGCGTCCGCGTCGAAGAACTCCCAGACCCGGTGGCCGCCGGCACGGAGCGACACCAGCGCGGACAGGCCGCCCGCGAGCACGGCCTCGAAGTCGCCCTTTTTCAGCGCCACGTTGGACTTGCCCTCCCCGAGCGGCACGTCGCGCGAGATTGCGTGCGCGATCTTCTTCAGGTCCACGCCGTCCGCGCGGAGCGAGGTGAGCAGCAGGCGCATGCCGCAGTTCACGTCGTAGCCCACGGCCGCGGGCACGATGATGTCACCGGTCGCGACCACCGAGCCGATGGGCACGCCGTAGCCCTGGTGGATGTCGGGCATGCCCAGGGCGTGGCGCACGCCGGGCAGCGACGCCGCGTCGCACAACTGCGCGAGCGCCCCGTCTTCGAGGCGCAGCTCGGGCCGCGCGTAAATCCAGGCGTCAATGTTCATCCGGCCCGCTCTGGGGACCCGGACCAAAAATTTATTTTCGCGATGCGTGTCCATGGAATCTCCAAACACAATATAGAACGAACGCTGACCGTGTCAAGAAGGCCGCAGGCCGGGAGAGAGTGATAAAAATAGTGGACATGCTTAATTGTGGTGCGGGCCTCTGGCCTGCACTCAAGATCAGAGGGCAGGCGGGACGCCTGCACCACAAAGTAACCATAGGTTTTCACCGGTCCGGAAATGTATGTTACCATTTAGCCATACGAGGATGGATGCGGCGATGAAATATCCTGTCCCCATCGGCGGGCGGCGCCTGCGCGTCCTGGCCTTGCTCGCGGCCATTATATTGCCGTGTCTTTTTACGGGCCGCGATGCCTGGGCCAAGGCGGGGAAGGACGGGCCGGCCGCGCTGGTGCTGCTCTGGAACGGCCTCAAGATCAACGCGGAGTACGCGGCCATCCTGGCGCCGCCGGGCTCGGACCAGGTGTTGAGCTTCATGGGCATGGACCGGGCGGCGGACGTGAGCGCGCTTTCGTGCCGGGGCGTGGGGACGTGCCGGTGCCGGGGCGGGAGCGTGGTGCTTCAGACGCCGGAGATGGGCGGCGTTTACTGGCTAGATGTTAAACTTTACGTCGCGCCCGGCCCGGGCCTGGGAGTGAAGGCCGCGAAAAAGAGCGCGAACAAGAGCATCACCGTCGCCTGCCTGGTGGGTTATCCGTCGTCCATGCTGCGGGGCGGCTTTTTGAACGGGTTCGAGCTGGGCGAGTACCCGGACTGGCGGGACAAGCAGAACCCGGAGCTTTACCGGCCGCCGGCTTATTTTTATTACCTGGACAACGACGTCCTGGGCCGCTTCATTTCCACGCACCTCCGGCTGGGCGATCTTGGCTACGACGGGAGGGCGCCGCTGCCGCAGTATTTCACGCTGGACTACGACCTGGTGCGCAAGCTGGAGGTGATCCAGGATGAGCTCGCGCTCTCCGGTCTGCCCTCGCGCTTTCAATTCATCGGGGGCGGGTTCATCTCGCCCAAGTCGAACAAATTGAGGACGAGAAGGGTCTCGGCGGCGGCCGACTTGAGCCGGCACATGTGGGGCGAGGCCGTGGATTTCATCATTGACGAATCGCCGCGCGACGAGATCATGGACGACATGAACGGCGACGGAGTGATTGACGTCCGGGACGCTTTGGTGGTGCGCGACATCATCACCGAGCTCGAGCAGTCGGGCCGGGTCGAGCCGGGAGGAGTGGGGGTTTACGCGCCGCCCCGCAACTCGCAGATCCAGCTCCACGTTGACGTGCGCGGGTTCCCGACCAGGTGGGGAGTGAAGGAGTGGGACCCCAAGGAGTTCGCGGGTGTGCCTCCCCGCAGGAGCCTGCGTCCGGGGGGATGAGTCGGACGGTTCTTTGTCCCGGGAAAAAAATTGGTGGCGGGGACACTCTTGTCCCCAGCCTTTGGGCCGACAAGAGTGTCGGCCCCACCATTTTCATGATTCACTGAGTCACCACCGTATTTTTCAGCCGTTAGATCATGGGCCGAGCGGCCCCCGCCATTTATTAGACAATACCTTTTTTGCCGCCGCCGATCTTCCATTCGCCTGATATTATAAGGGTTTCCTCGGTCCCGGCATCAAAAAGATCATTTTATTTTGACCCCGGTCCGCAAAGAATTACCCCGGCCCCCTGCCGCACCCCTACCCTGCCCTTGGCTTGGTTAAGCGGCCGGGCCTGATTTCGCCTGAAAATTTTTTTCATTTTTTTCTTTACAAATCGCTGCTTCTTTGCTATGATATGTCGCAATCAAGCCCGCGGGGGCGTTTAGTTAAAGGGGTTGTCCGGTAAAATTATTTTTTCGACAATGGTCCGCTGGGTTAAAATATAGGTCAAGGGCTCGTACGGACAGGGCAAAACGGACTCAAAGTGATAGAGAAAAAGGAGAAGAAAAATGACGAAAGCTGATTTAGTGGCGGAAGTGGCGGGCGCGGCCGGGCTCAGCAAGAAGGACGCGGAGGTTGCGGTTGAGGCGTTGATTGACGGGATCAAGAAAGCGATCAAGAAGGAAGGCGTGTTCCGGTATCCGGGCTTCGGCACCTTCAAGCTGAAACAGCGCAAGGCGCGGATCGGCATCAATCCTCAGACCAAGCAGAAGATCAAGGTCAAGGCGTCCAAGTCGGTGGGCTTCAAGCCGGCCGCGGAGTTCAAGGGCAAACTCTAATCAATCCAAGGAACCGTTTTTAAAAAGCCCCGCGAAAAATCGCGGGGCTTTTTTTCATTCATTCCTAATTCGGTCCATTTTACTTTCCCAGCCATTTGGACATCCTCTCCACAGCTTGCCTCATGAACCCCGCAAGGGGTGGGAATGTGGGTAGCCGTAGGTGCAACCTACGGAACAGCGCCCGGTTGGATATCAACCCTGAAGGGGTTGAACCAAATGCGGCCGCGAAGTTCGACCCCTTCAGGGTCGGGACCGCGTTGCGCGCTTTTCCGGGGGTTTCACCGCCCGGCTACTCACATCATTCCCCTTCGGGGAAATATTTCGGACAGCAATATTCTGACTTCATCTTTAGCTTTTATCATGAGCGTCTCACTCGCTGAGCGCGGCGGCGAAAATTTCCGCGGCCTTTAAAATATCCCGCCTTTCGATCCCCAGGTGCGTGACCGCGCGGAACCTGGACTTGCCCATGGGGTTGACGAGCAAGCCTTTAGCTTTGAGGCGACCGGCGTAATCGAGCGCGGTGCGCCCGGGTTTGGTGACCTCGACAAAGACCATGTTGGTGTGGACCTTGGCGAGGTCCACGGAGAGGCCGGGCAGGCCGGAAAGCTTCTCGGCCAGGAGCCGCGCGTTGTCGTGGTCTTCCTGGAGGCGGCCGACGTTATGGTCGAGCGCGTAAATTCCGGCCGCGGCCAGGATGCCGGCCTGCCTCATGCCGCCGCCCAAAAGCTCGCGATAGCGGCGGGCCCTGCCGATGAACTCCTTATCCCCGCACACGAGCGACCCGGCCGGACAGCCCAGGCCCTTGGACAGGCAGAAGGACAGCGAGTCGGCGGGCGCCACCAGTTCGGCCACGCTCGTTGCCGTGGCCACCGCCGCGTTGAAGATGCGCGCGCCGTCAAGGTGCGTCTTGAAGCCCCAGAATTTGGCATTACGGCAAATCTCTTCCAGGTCCGGCTGCGGGAAGATGACGCCGCCGCCGGCGTTGTGGGTGTTCTCCATCATGACCAGGGTGGTGGGCGCGAGGTGGACGTTCCCGCCGAGCGCGCTGTCCTCCACGTCCTTCCAGGTGAACGTGCCGCCTTGGCCCACGATGATCGGGAGCACGCCGGCCACCGCGCAGGGCGAGCCGCTCTCGTAGAGCCAGGAGTGGGCCTTTTCGCCCAGGATGATGGAATCCGAGGGCCGGGTATGGCTCATGATCGAGACCAGGTTGGCCATGGTCCCGGAGGCCACGAACAGCGCGTCCTCCTTGCCCGTGAGCGCCGCGGACATTTCCTGGAGCCGGTTGATCGAGGGGTCCTCGCCGTAGCCGTCGTCGCCCACCTCGGCCCGCGCCATGACTTCACGCATCTCGGGCGTGGGCAGGGTGACGGTGTCGCTGCGAAGGTCAATGCTCATTCGTTTCCTCCGAAAAGCTAAGGATTCATAACAAGGATGTTCAGGATAATTCCAGGGCCTTCTGAATCCTGAGCATCCTGAATATCCTTGTAACCCTTCTGGAGAAGGTTATGAACCAGGCTCTATGCCCGATACAATGTTGCCATGATGCGCGGAAAATTCAAGCCATCCTGCCAAGCCATAAGCGGCCGTAAAAAAGGCCCCCTCCGGGCGGAGGGGGCCCAAGGCACGCGTCAAGCCCGGTCTTAATGATAAGAATAGGTCATGTTGTTGTTGTTTTCGTTGCACTCGCTAATGGTCTTGGCGGAATCCAGCTCCAGGGTCACGGGTGCCGAAATCTGGAAGAAAGTGTCCTGCGGCACCACCACCTCGAGCAGGAACTGGCCGCCGGCCGCGATGGCGGGGACATTGGCCACGATGGTCTGATTGGTGTAAGGGGCCTTGGCGCTCTTCCAGGTCAGCTTGGCCTTGGACGCGGGCGCGTCGGTCATGCCCTTGTTGGTGATCCAGGTGCCCATGTGGGGCAGGTACATGGCGCCGAGCTTGAGCAGGCAGCTCTTGCACGGGCCCTCGAAGGGGAACTCGCCCTTGGGCATGAAGGGCAGGTTGTCCTTCCACTGCGTCAGGTCGGGTTTCATGCACATCTGCGGTATGGGCTTGTCTATCTTCGGGGCCTGCAGGCCCTCCTTCACCTTCACCTGGGCAATGCCCGGGCCCGCTACGAAATAAGCCGCCAGCGCCAGGGCGACTACCGCCGCCACGAATGATCCCCATAACATTTTTCTCTTCATCTCTCTCCTCCTTTGGTTTAAAGTTTTACCGTTAATAGCCCCTTTTCATATCTTCTCGGCGCCCCGGGGGGAAAGCTCCGCCCCCTGATGAACACGCTTCCCGGCACCGCCGATACTGAAGGATGGAATCGTCCCTGTTGCGTAACATTAACCACTTAATCCGGTCATGTCAACCCGCGTCCGCGAGAAAAATGCCGATTCGAAAAAAGCAGCAGGGATGGGAAAATCCGTGCCATGCGTGAAAGACACTAAGTGATGGAGTTGGAACAAGCGGTATCACCATTTGATCTCTATGCCCGCCCCCAGGTCGCCGCATAGGTCGGAATTGTAGCGGCCCAGGGTGAGGCGGGAGCGGAGGTCGAGGGAGAGGGAGGCGCGGGGGGATTGGAGCACGAGGGGGGCGTAGGAGAATTCGAGCTCGTAGGAGGAGAGGGAGAGTCCGGCGCGCAGCGATTTTTCGGGAGGGGCCAGCGCGGGCTTGCGGGCGCGGCCGGTCGGGAGCGCGGCGCCGGTATCCGCGGTCGTGCTGTCCGCTTCCGGCGGCGCGGTGTCCTGGAAGAAGCGGGGGGTGAGCGTGAGCTCGCCGGCCCGGTCGTCGAGCACGTCGGGGTCGTGATACACCCACCAGTCATGGGCCTCGTCCCTCACCTCGACCTCGCGCTTGACCTGGGCCAGGCAGCTCGCGCAGTCCCGGGGCGCCTTCACCTCCTTGCCCGATCCCTTCTCGCGCCACGCCGCTTTCTGGGCCGCGGGCTTTTCGGAAAGCTCCGTCAGCGCCGTGAGCCGTGCCTCAAGCGCCGCGATCTCGGAACGGCCGAGCTCTGCTTGCCTTTGCTCCTGGGCCAGCTTCAGTTGCAGCTCCACTTCCCGGCACTGCCGCGCCTTGATCACGAGTCCCGCGAACATCCCCGCGCCGGCCGCGGCGCCCAGCAGTACGAGAGCCAGCGCCGCCTTAGCTTTGCCCGTCAATTTTCTTGCCCCAGGTGTACGCGCCCGCCAGGATGGCGTTGGGCAGCGCCAAGACCGCCGCGATCCCCGGCAGTCCCGCCACCAGCTCCGCGCCCGGCGCCCACAGATACCGCAACGTCACCGCGATCACCAGCAGAAGCGATACCGCCATGGCCGCGGAAAACCAGAACGCCGACAAGCTGAACTCCCCGCCCCGCTCCGTGAGCCGGAACCAGAAGCCCCTATTCCATTTTTCCGTGCTTTTCCTGTTCACCATTGCTCTCTCCATAAGATTCCGGTCGTCCCTCCGGGACTAGATGGTTTTTCGTATCCGGGATCCCGGGAATAAATTCCCGGGCTAATATCCTTGTGTCCCTCCGGGACAACAAATACATCTCTTTAACTCGTTTTATTTACCTCTGCATCCTTGGCGTCTTTGCGGTTGAAAAAATTTCTTCTTAGCCACTCAGCCCTTGCCAGCACGTCGCGCCCATAGTCTCCTCCCGCCGTGGCCGCGTCCACGTCGCGCTTGTCCGCGAGCGCCCGCATCACGCGCCCCAGTCCGCAGTTGTACGCCGCCAGCGCCGCCCGCAGCCGCTCGCCCTCATCAAGCCCCGGAAATTCAGCGCGCAGCGCGTCAAGATTTTTAGCGAGCAGCCAGCACCCGAACGCGATGTTGAACGCCGGGTAGCGCCAGGCGTCCTCCTCCCCGCCCTTGCTGTCGAGGTTGAGAAGGCCCTTCCAGAAACGGTCGTCCGCCTGCATCAGGCCCCGGCCGTGGCCGTGATCGCCGGTGTCCGCGGGGTTGCCACGTTTGCCGAGCAGCCGGCCGCCTCCCGATTCGCGGCTCACCACCGCCGCCACCACCGCGGGGTCGAGGCCATAACTTTTCGCGATCGGGATGATCAGCTCGCGGAGCTTGCCGAGCCACGGCAGGTCGTTCTCCACCGCCTTCATCATCTTTCCTCCCTCGTCTTGCGCCGCCCGTTGGCGCGCGCCAGCTTTATTTTGATGGCCTCCAGCGTCCGGGCCATTTTTTCCTGGCCCTTCGTGATCTCGACCAGGTCCTCGTGCAGTCCCTCGTGCCGAAGCTCGCAAATCCCCTTCTCCACCCGGCGCTCGATGGACTGCTCCGCATCCGTGAGCCGCTGCGCGTTCATCCGCCACAACGCCCCCACCAGCGCCAGCACCACCGCGCCGTTGATCAATACCGTGGGCCATAGTTCCTGCATCTTCTCTCCCCCGCCGACTTCATAATTCATCATTCATAATCAGTGCTGTCCAAAATAAACGGACCGGAGAACCGCCAAGACGCCAAGAAAGCCAAGGGCGATGTTTTTATTAAATTCTCAAGCCGGCCTCCCGGCAGTTTAATCTTTCTTGGCGTTCCCGTTAGCAGGTCCGCCAAGCAGGTTGGAGTCAAGGCGATGCGGCTTTTTCCGAGACTTGCCGCCAAGAAACATCCGGTTTTACTTGGCGAACCTTGGCGC
>DATKZS010000124.1:0-5353 GCA_035527835.1 bacterium | reverse complement strand
CCGGCTTGGCGAACCGGCCGACGGGAGCGCCAAGCAAGAAACATTCGCACCCAAGCCCTCTTAAAATCGTGTTTAAAAATAATCCTTGGCGCTCTTGGCGTCTTGGCGGTTCTCCGGTCCGTTTATTTTGGACAGCACTGTAAAAATATGATTAAATTTGATGAGCGCTACCCGTGGGAGTAGCCTTGTTCAGCCCTTTCAGGGCGCAAGAGTTGAGCCCTTCGAGGTCTGCAAAGATCAACCAGCTATACCACTCTCAATTCCTGCTTCTAATTATGAATAGATCTCCAGACTGAACGGCCCGACCTCCGGGCGGGCTTGCCGGGGCCAGACGGCGATGGTGAGGCAGTTTTCGCCGTGGGCGTTGATGAAGGGGGGCATGAGGCAGAAGAGGCGCTGGGGGCCCAGTGAGTCTCATTAGATGCCGATCAGGGAACCGTTCAGGTAGATGAGCGCCTTTTCGGGGGCGCGGGCTATGCGGGGCACGATCTGTTCGCACCATTCGCGCGCGTACTTCATGTACTCCGGGTCGTAATCGAAAATAACCTGTTTTAAGCCCGCTTTAGAACGCAGATAATTTTATTCCGGAAGAGCAACTGAGCGGATGAAAAGGCGAGTTTGGCCGCAAGTTTCAGGAAAGCGCCGTCTATCCCCATGTTATGGAGGTAGTAACCCACCGGCATGGTCAGCTCGGTAATCTCTTGATATTTTTCCACCCCCAACCCGGCCCTCTGCACCGCGACCCGAAAGGCCTTCCGGCTCCAGATTTGCAAATGGGCCTGAGAAACCGTGCCCCGGAGCAATTTAGTGTAAAGGGATTTGGAGACCGCCTTGGCCGCGGGATAAATCCAGGACTGCTTGGGAGTGTCAATGAAAATCCGGCCTCCTTCCTTGAGCTTGGCGGCTAACGTGGTGAGGACCGAGACCGGGTCGCGCAGGTGTTCGAACACGTCGTTCAAAAAGATTAAATCGAATTGATGCGGATCTGCGGCGAAGTCCCGGAAGGGGATGGGCGAATTATATATTTTTCATGGATCGAGCAGGCTCCCCTCAATGGCATCTGTGTAATACACTTTGGCGAGTGGGAAGAGGGAGTGGCAGACCAAGGCAAACTGCCCGGGGCCGCCGCCGTAATCGAGAATCTTTAACTCCTCTCCGACCAGGGCTTCATCAATGGAAAATTTTAGCATCCGCCTGAAGGCGTCATGGCGGCTGAAGGATGATCTTAATATCCAATTCAGGGACGCGGCGTGGATCGCATCTTTATCTATCAGAGCCGGATAGTCCTGATTCGGATAAGGATGATACAACAGCGCCTTACAGTTCCCGCACTGGGCGGTATGGGCGAACACCATCAAAGAAGATCCCCCGCAGATCGGGCATTGATTTTCCATCACCACTCCCGAAGTTTGCTGCTTTCAGATTATCACGTTTTTATTCCCGATTCCAACCGCGCTTATAATTGATTAACATGAATGATTAACATGAATGGTTGCAAGCCCGGATGCTGCCGGTTAATATGAGGCCATGCGCAAATTCGCGGGCATTTTTTTCGGGATGGGTCTTGCGGTCGCGGCGGCGGCGGCGGTGCTGTGGCCGGGTCTGACGGCGTGGTTCGTGGCGGACGATTTTGTCCACCTCGGGTACATGAGGTTTCTGGACCAGCCGTGGCGTTTCTGGTTCCACCCGGTATTGGGGACCATGATCTTCCGGCCCCTGAGCTTCACGGCCATGTTTTACGGGGGCTTTTTCTTCGGGCTCACGCCCTGGGCCATTCACTTCACGGACCTCATGAACCACTGCCTTAACGTGGCGCTGGTTTTCATCCTGGCGTATCGGCTGTTCCCGGACGAGGGCGGGTCCGTGGCGGCTCCGGAAAGGGCCGGGAGCGGCGGGGGCCCTTATATCCCGGCGACGGCGGCGGCGCTCATTTTCGCGGTCCACCCGGTGGCGGCGCTGACCGCTACCTGGTTCGCGTGCCGGGCCGACCTGATGGCCACCACGTTCTCGCTCACCGCGCTCATCATCGTCGCGGGCCGGGACAAGCCGAGCGCCTTTTCCCTGCTGGCTACCTTCCTGCTCGGCCTGGCCGCGGCGTTGTGCAAGGTCACGCACCTCACGCTTTTCCTGGCGGTATTTTTCCTGGCCCTGCTCACGCGCCGGAGCGGACGGCCCCGGGAAAAGCTCCGCCACGCCGCGGCCACGGCGCTGCCGGTGTTTTGCGCGGCACTGGTTTTTTTGTGCTGGAACCTGCTGGTACTCGGCGGACTGGGCGGTTACGGCGCGGTCCCGCCCGGGGTTTCCGGGCTTTATTATCAGGCGGTGTATCACTTGCCGCGGGTGTGGTCGGCCGGGGTGCTCGACTTTTTGCCGCACCGCATGGACCGTGGTAATCCGCTGTTCAAGCCGCTCGGCTGGGCTGGAGCGGCGCTCATTATCACGGGCGGATGGGGCGCGCTCCGGCGGCAATGGCGGATGCTCCTTTTAGGGTGCTTGTTCATCCTGGCCATGCTGCTGCCGGCGTGGAACCTGTCCCACATGTTCGCGTACCGGGAGGAGCGGCTCTTGTATTTTCCGCTGGTCGGCTTCGGCCTGATCATCGGAGCGCTCACGGCCGGTCCCAAGCGCCCGTTCCTGCGGGCGGCGCCGCTCATGGCGGTGCTGTGCGCGACCTTGTTTTACGGGTCGTATTCCATGATCGCGGTGGAGGATTGGCGGGCCGGCGCCGCCGCCAATGAAAAACTGGCCCACAAAATCGCGGATTACATCGAGGAGCAGGGGACGACTTCGAACATCAGAAGGATTTACATCCTTGGCCTCTCCTCCGAGCATTACTACCTGGACATGATGGTTAAGATGGTCCTGGCCCCGGCCTTTGACGACCGGCAGGTCATGGTGGGCGACCGGGACTCGTTTCTCTGGGGCCCGCGGTCCTGGCGCGGCCCGATCAACCAGCCGGAGGGCGTGCCGGCCTCCGCCCTGCCCAGGCTCACCTCACACGTCACGGACGTCAAGATGGTCATGGAAACCGCCACCCCTCCCGACCTGCTCGAAGCATCGGTCCAGGACCCCGGCGCCGCTGTCCTGGAATGGGACGGAGCGAGGCTCAAAGACATCACCCCGGACCTGAAAAACGATTTCCACCGCCGGATCATCCTGGCGCATCGCGCGGCTTACTACCCCTATTCCCTGCCCAGCTTCTCCTTCCTCAAGACGCCAATGAAGCTTGACTGGACCATGTCTCCCGGACTCGAGATCAACGCGCCCCTGTTTAACGGCGATCCCTACGTCTTCACCGCGACGAACAACGATCCCTACCTGACCTCGCCCCGCCTCAACTTCCAGGCCCTGGCCGCCGCTAGACTGGAGATCGAGATCAAGCTCCCGAATAGGCCCTATGTCCCGCCCGCCGAGCAAAACGGGTGCGTGATGTGGGAGGGCCGCGAGCGGCCCGGCTATGAGGGCCAGCGGACCATCTGCTTCCCCATCAAGGCCGACGGCAAAATCGAGTCCTATTCCATTGACCTGGCCTCCAACATCCACTGGGCGCGCACCGGGACCGTGACCGGCATCCGACTCGACCCCGTCTCCTATCCCTCCACTTTCGAGCTCTACCGCATGGAATTCCTGCCGGAATGAAACAGCCTCCGGCATGTGAGCTTTTCTAAACCGCAGAGACCGCAGAGAAAGATATTTTTTTATTATTCCTCTGCGTTCTCTGCGTCTCTGCGGTAATTCCAACGTCTCAAACAACGGATTTGCGGTCCTGAACAAAAATTGCTAAATACGATTGTCGAGGGGGTCCATGGCGATGGGGGAACAATCAGGAATTCAGGGGGGAAGGTGCGCCCGCCCGCGGCGAAGGGCAGGGGCAGGGCTGATCGCGGCGCTGATCGTGCTGGCGGCCGCGGCTGGCTGCTCGGAGCGGAGCGGGGTAAAGGAGGCCAAGAGGCCGGCGCTCGCGGCGTCTCCTTTACCTGCCGCTGCCAAGGAGGCTTCCGCTCCGGGCGGGGAAAGGTCCAGAGCCTACGATGCGGCGCCCACGCCACAAACCGCGGCCGATCCGGACCCGGTCATCCGGATCGCGGCGGCGGGCGACGTCATGCTCCAGCGCCGCTGCAACCGCTCGGCCCGCGAGCGGTCCAAGGGAGATGAGAACAACGCCGGCTATAATGAGCTTTTCACCGGGCTGAACAAAGCGCTCTCCGACGCGGACGCTGCCATCGCCAACATCGAGTTCCCGGTGTTCGATAAGCCGCAGCCGGAGCGCGACATGGTGTTTTACGGGACCACGCCCGTGCTCCGGGCCCTTAAGGACTCGGGCTTTAGCCTGCTGACCGCGGCCAACAACCATGCTTATGACCACGGCCGCATCAGCCCGGCCTCCACCTCCCGGCAATGCAAGGCCACGGGCACCGTCTGCCTCGGCGTGGGCGAGAATGCCGAGGAAGCCGAACGGCCGTACATTGTGGAAATCAAGGGCGTGCGCCTGGCCTTTATCGGCTACACCTTGCTCATGAACTCGAACCTCAACCGGCGCGAACCGGCGGCGCCGCGTGTCAACGGCAAGGACTGGAAAAAGCTCGTGGAGCAGGTAAAGGCGGCGGCGGGCAATGCGGACGGAGTGGTGGTGATGATTCACTGGGGCCAGGAGTACCGCACGGCGCCGCTTCAGTGGCAATACCGCCAGGCGCGGGAACTGATCGAGGCCGGGGCCTCGCTGGTCATCGGCCATCATCCGCACGTGCTGGAGCGGGTCCAGGCGCTCACGGCCAAGAACGGGCGGAGGGCGCTGGTGGCCTACTCGCTGGGCAATTTCACCACTAACCAGGGCCGCGGCTCGCCGGCCTCGACCACCCGGATGGGGGCCATCCTGAAGGCCGACCTGAAAAAGACGGCGCTGGGAGTAGAGGTCATCTCCTGGGAATGCCTGCCCACGTGGGTCGAGAACACGGCCGGCCGGTTCGAGGGCAAACCGGTGGAGGACGTGCACGTCGAGGTCGTGCCGCTGATGATCGCGGGGCTTAACGAGAAGCTTGAGGCGGCGGCCGACGACAAGGAGCGGGCGGCGCTTGAGCGGCGGATCCGGTTTTGCGAGGGCCGGGCGCGGGCGGCGGAAAAAATCCTGGCCTCCCCAAGGAGTACTCCCGGGAGCGAACCAGTAAAAGGAATAGCAAGATAGGTTTCGCACAGAGACACGGAGAGCACAGAGTTAATCACTCTTGTCCAAAATAGGCCGTAAGAAAACCGCCAAGACGCCAAGAGCGCCAAGGATTGCCAAGTAAATCATGATATTTCTTGGCGGCCTAATAAAAAACAACTACAGGGCAGTGACCCCAAACCGACTTGGCGA
>DATKZS010000123.1:0-12537 GCA_035527835.1 bacterium | reverse complement strand
TCGCCAAGTCGGTTTGGGGTCACTGCCCTGTAGTTGTTTTTTATTAGGCCGCCAAGAAATATCATGATTTACTTGGCAATCCTTGGCGCTCTTGGCGTCTTGGCGGTTTTCTTACGGCCTATTTTGGACAAGAGTGTAATCCTGTCAAAAAAATCTCTTCATGGGATCAGCCCTGGGAAGCACTCTTCCTCGTCTCAGGCCGCGCCGATGACGTCCATGAAGTTCTGTGCCATGATGCGGCCGCGGTCGGCGTCGGACAGGTTAAGGGCGGCGACCATGTCGAGGAAGGGGCGGAAGTCGAAGCGGTCGTCGCGGGCGTGGAAGTAGGGCCCGTCGGAGCCGAAGAGGAGCTTTTCGGCGCCGGCGCTTTTGAGGGCGTGGCGCGCGGCCTCCAGGCCCACGTAGGATGAGCTGGAGAGGTCCACGAACACGTTATCGCGGCCGCGGGCATAGGCGCAGACGTCGCGGGAGTAGGGGATGCCGGCGTGGGCGTAGACGATCTTGAGCCCGGGGAAGGTTTCGGGGAGGATGCGGAAGTCCCCGTTCTCCTTGACGCCGAGATGGACGAGCATGGGCCAGCCCTTTTCCGCGCAGAGGGCGGCGGTGTCCCTGAGCAGGGAGACCGGGTAATTGTGCCAGAAGGGATGGGCCTTCACGCCGATCATGCCGGGCGTCTTCATGCAACGCTCGACCTCCGGCACCGGGTCCACCGGCCCGGCGGGGTTCACGCAGACCCATCCATAAAAGCGCCGCGGATGGCGGGCCACGGCCTCCAGCACGTCGTCGTTCCTTGGCTGGACCTTGACCTCGTAGCGGGTCCCCAGCAGGTCCACTTCCCCGTTGTCCTTGATCGAGGACCGGTACATGATAAGGGCTATGCGGTGGGCAAGGCCTTTGCCGTGAATGCCGCGGCGGAACAGGGGCAGGGCGAAGTCCGCGACCCGAGGCAATTCGAGCGGCGGACACAGGTTCGGAATGAGCGCCATCTTGCCGATCCCCGCGGCGTCCATGCTGGCGAGCAGGCCGGGCAGGGACACCATGGCTTCGTCGAGGTGGTAATGGCTGTCAATGACCGTCATCGTGGCCGTCTCCTGATCGAGTCAATCTTAACGCGGCGGCTGATACATTACAAGGCGGTGGAGGACGGAAAAGCGAAGATTGAACGCCAAGACGCCAAGGCCGCCAAGGCCGGAGGGAGAAAATATTATTATCTGAATTATTGTTGGCGCTCCTGGCGTCTTGGCGTTCCTCTTCGTGGCCGGGACGCTTAAAACATGTTCTTGAATTTTTCGATCTCGGCCCGGTCCTCGGCCGAGCCGTAGTCCTGGTACTCGACCTGGCGGAAAATCCGCTCCTTCTCGCCGTAGATGGTTTCGAGGTGGAGGCGGGTGGTAATCAGGCGCTTGGCGTTGATGAAGAGGAAGCCGTTGAGCATTTTGGCGAGCAGCGAGATTCCGGACTTGAGTCGTTCCGGGGTCATGGCCGGGACCTGCCTGATCTGATCTTCTTTGATCTCGGGTCCCAGGGTGCGGGCCAATTGCCCGGCCGGGGTCTCGGGGTCGCGGAAGGGGCCGACGATCACGCGGCCGAGTGTCTCCAATTGATAGGAGAGCAGGAGTAAAACGTAACGCATGCCGCATCCGGACTTGAGCTGGAGGACCTGGGATTCTTCGATGGGATGGCGGGCCAGTCTTTTCTTGGCGTCGCCGCATTTAGGGGCGAGGGCCCCGGCCTGGATGGCCTTGCAGAACTCGTAGGGGGGGCAGAGATTGATGACCTCTTCGCCGGCTTCGTTGAGGATGATGATTCCGAGCTCGAAGGCGCGGCAATAGGCCTCCCCCACCTCTTTGATGACGCTCATGTCCAAGAGGTCGGTGAGCAAGAATCTATCGTCGAGGACAGAGGTCATTTTATTCACGGCATCTTGAATGTGCCGGCGGTGACAATGGCTTGTTTCATGTCCATGGATTGCCGGATTTTATCGGTCATCAGGGAACCCAGGAAATCCTGGACCTGGAACCCGAACTTGCGGTCGAAGTTGTAACGGCTGTTTAAGTTTTCGAAGGCCATGCGGATCAGGCACTCGAAGGTCTCGAAGGCGCCCTTGCCGATGGTGGCGATGCTGATGAATGTGGGGAATCGGCTCTGTCCCCAGTCCTGGCTGATTTCCTCCACCGGCTTGATGTTTTCGAGGTCGCGCTTGTTGAACTGGATCACCACCGGGATGTTCTCGAAGTCCAGGCCGTTGAGCTTGAGGTTTTCCTTGAGGTTCTTGAAGCTGATGGAATTGGACAGGGCCTGCGATTTCTGGGAGTCGGCGACAAAGGCCACGGCGTCGGCGCCGGCGAGCACGGCCTTGCGGGTGGAGTTGTGGATGACCTGTCCGGGCACGGTGTAGAGCTTGAGCTTGACCGCGAGGCCGGAGGGCGTGCGGTACTGGAGCGGCAAGAGGTCGAAGAACAGGGTGCGGTCGTTCTGGGTCTCCAGGCTCATCAGCCTTCCCCGGTGGTCGGCGTTGAACATGGTGTGCAGGGCCTGAAGGTTGGTGGTTTTACCGGAGAGGGCCGGACCGTAATAAACGACCTTTACCGACACCTCCTTGTACTCTAGATTCATCTGCACCACGATCCGGCCCTCCTTGCAGACCCTCACGTATTTAAGCGTTCAATATGCCAGTTTTTTATTGTAACACAAAGCCGGGGAATTCCACAAGCATGAACGAGCCCGCGGAAGAGTCTTTAGTCCTGGAGCCCGCGGCTTGGGCCGGGCGCGGTCAACGGCCCTCACTTTTGCAGGTACCCGAGAGCCTTGAGCCGCCTCACTCCCTCGCCCCTGGTAGAGGAGCGGAGCGCGGTCTCGCCACCCAGCGACTTGAAAATCTCCTGGTCCTTGTCCCGGAAGCTCTCCCACACCTCGCGCGGGCCGGGCGCATCCTGGGGCCAGGGGCAGGCGGCCTCGTCAAATGGCCGTTTTTCCCCGGGGTCCCCGGCCAAGTCAAAACATTTCATGGTCCCGTCATAATAAAAAATGGCCTTCTTGCCCTCGAGGTCGCCCACGGTCCCGATCTGGGGCCCGAACATGGAGCACTCGGTGGTCCAGAAGCGCCCGTACAGCCCGGTGTCCCCGCACCGTGGATCTTGGAGGCATTCCAGGAGCGAGGTCCCCGGGAACTTGGACCTGATCCCGGCCGCGTCAATGATGGTCGCGCCGAGCCGGTGGCCGCTCACCCACGGAGTGACCGCCGTCCCGGCGTGCCTCTGCCCCGGCAGCTTCACCATCAGCGGAATGTGGATGGTGACGTCGTAATAATTGTGGCCGTGGGTGAAGGTCCCGTGCTCCCACAATTCCTCCCCGTGGTCCGCGGTCAGGACCAGCACATTATCTTTGTACAAGCCATGCTGCTTGAGCCATGCGATCACCCGGCCCACCTGCTGGTCGGCGAACCGGACCTCCCCGTCGTAGCGCTCGCGCACGAACTTGATGTCCTGGGCGGAGGCCTCGTAGCTCTCCGTGCGCAGCAGCATGAACCGGCTCATGGCGAACTGGATGCCGCGGGGCCCCGGCTCGGAGCTGGCCGGATACTCCGCGTGGGACTCGTAGGTCAGGTGCGGGTCAATGTAATGGACCCATAAAAAGAACGGGCCCGCCGGCCGGTGTTCGAGCCACCGGAGAGCGCGGTCGGTCAGCCGGATCCCCATGTAGCGTGGAAACGGCCGGAGCGGACGGTAAATCAGCTCGAAGCCCCGCCTGATCAAAAAGAGCGGGGAAAGCCGCTTCTCGGCCATCACCTCGTAAAACCGGAAGCCCTTGCTGAAGCCACGGGCCGCGCTGAGCCACGAGTTGTCCACGAACCCGGCGGTAACGTACCCGTGGTCGGCGAAGACCTCCGCCATCGTCAGCGCATTGGGCAGCGGGCCCGTGTAGTCTCCCTCCATCCCGGTGAACATGAAGCCGCCGCCCACCGCCTTCGGATACAGCCCCGTGACCAGCGACGCCACCGAGGGGTCGGTCCAGTCGCCCGGCGCCATCACGTGGGTGTAATTGATGCCGTCCCGGGCCAGCGCCTCCATCGCCGGGGTGGGCGCGGCCGCGGGGTTATTGGGGGAGACATAATCCGCCCGCAGGGTGTCAATGGTCAGGAGGATGACGGATGGCGAGCCCGCCGCCGCGGTGGCCGGCCGGTGTTCGCCGCGGTATTCGAGGGCCGCGCCCAGGAGCGCCCAGGCCGGGACCACGGTCATGAGAACGAACTGCAGCCGCCCGCCCCACTTGACGAAGCGCGCGCGCGAGCTGGACCAGATCACCCGGATCGCCGTGTATTGCCCGATCACGAACAGCAAGAGGATTCCCAGAGCGCAGAGCGTGAGATTTCCTCTCTCGGAAACCGACGCATGGGCCACCGAATACAGGCCCACGCACAGCGCCGACATGGGAGCCAGCGCCTGGAACCTCGCCTTGATCAGGTCGGAGTACACGCTGGTCAGGTAATACCACAGCATCCGCCCGAGCCCGGCCACGATCAGCAGCAGCACCAGAAGACCGAGCAGGCTGAACCAGCGCGGATGCTGCGCCGTGAAGGCGAACGTGCGCAGCCACAGCACCAGCAACAGGTACAACAGCGCCAAAGACCCGCACACCGAAGCGAGACGCGAAAGCGACGGCTCGAACTGCCGGAAAAATGCCACCAGGCCGGCCGCCGCCCCCGCGAACAGCGCGGACACGCCGATCCCCAGGGCAATGGCGAAGAGGAACTCGGAGTAGCGGAAAGGAACGGACGCGAAATGAAACCCCGCCGCTTCCAGGCCGCAGAGGCCGGCCGCCATGGCCGCGGAGATTTTGAAGGGCACGATCGCGTTTTTAAGAAAGGCTCGCATTTCGCCGGCGCGTCACAGGAGATTCACTTTAATCCCTTCCCGGGAGGCGTGCAAGTTCTGGTAATGGGGACGGCAATCGCGGAGCAGCCGGTCAATCACCTTATCGGTGTGCATGGGGTCGTGGTGGAAGATGTAGAGCCTTTTCACGCGCAGGTGCCGCGCGGTCCGGATGGCCTCGTCCCAGGTGGAATGGCCCCACCCCACCTTGGACCCGGTCCCGGCGCGGCCCGTGTACTCGTCATCGGTGTAGGCCGCGTCATAGATCAGGAGGTCGCACCTCTCGATCAGCCGGGCCATCTGGTCCGGCATCTCGTCCATATGCTCGTTGTCCGAGCAATAGACCAGGGAGCGGCCCCGGTAATCAATCCGGTATGCCACGCTCGACTGCGGATGGTTGAGGGGCGCGGTCCGCACCACCACGTCGTCGCGCTCGATCTCGTCCCCCGCGCCAATCGTGTGATAGCTCATCCGGGCCTGGAACACGTCCAGCCCGACGGGGAAATAAGGGTAGCGCATCTGCCCGGCCAGCACCGACTTCAGGCCCGCCTGCTTCCGGCCCTCTCCGTAAAGGTCAAAGGAGTTGCGGGGGTCATAAAGGATGCCGCAGAACGGCATGCCGCAGATGTGGTCCCAGTGGTAGTGCGAGATCATGATGGTGGCGTGCAACGGCCCTTCCTGGGCCAGCTCCACCCCGAGCGGCCGGGCCCCGCTGCCCATGTCAATAATGAAAATCTTTTCTCCACAGCGGACCTCGACGCATGCGGTGTTGCCGCCGTACTTGGCCGTGGAAGGACCTGGGGTCGGAAGGCTGCCCCGCACCCCCCAGAACTTCACCCCGAACCTGTTCTTGCCCTGTGCCATCTCTGTCCTGCCCTCCGCTCCGCCTGATTCCGCCCGGCCCGGCCGGTCAATCCGCGAAGTTGTTGACCAGCCGCTTCCGCCCGCTCTTGACGAACGACACTACGATGATCTCGCGCCCGCCCGTGGATGATAACTTCTCCACCACTTGCCCCGTGTCATCCCAGGCCGGATGATAGATCCATTCGCCCGGCTGGAACCGCTCTCCCGCACGGTAATGCCGGACCGTGCGCCGCGGTTCATGCTCCGCCGCGCCCCGCGCCGGCTCTCCGGACGGCGGGGCCGGCCCATCCCCGACATCCGCCGTCTCGCACCACGCGCTCGAGCTGATCTCCACCGGCTTGATCTCACGGCATACCGGACAACGCACCCAGATCAGGCCCGGATGCTTCTCATCCTCCTGGACCACCGGCATCGCCATGTCCCGGCCACAGATGGAGCAATGTTCCTGGACGCACTTCATCGTATCTCCCCGCGGGCCCCCTTGGAAAAAATGAAGCGGATAAAACGCCGCCGCTTCTCCCCGCCCCTCACTCGTCCAGGATTTCCAGAATGTAGCGCTTCCCGTCCTTGCCCGATGCCGCCATCATCAACGTCCGGATCGCCTGCGCGTGCGCCCCCTTCTTCCCGATTACCTTGCCGATGTCCTCCTTCGCCACCCGCAGCTCGATCACGCAGGAATAGTCTCCGCTAACCTCCGTAATCTTCACCTCATCGGGCTTGTCAACCAGCTTCTTCGCAATCAACCCCACCAACGTCGCCATTGATTCGTTCTCGCTCATAACCCACCCCCAGCTTCCTAGTAATTCATATTCGCATCTGGCATTGATCCCGATTATTGTATACCGGTTCAATACCTTTTGCAATCCCGGGAACCAATAACCCAATCCCGGTTTCCAAAACGGGGATAGGTCTGTATATAAAGTGCCCGATCTGAAAAAGGGATAATGATGGCGGTCACGAGGCAGCGAAGGGAAAATATGTTCCTTATACACTCTTGTCCAAAATAGGAGCCAAGGAAACCGCCAAGGCGCCAAGACCGCCAAGGATCGCCAAGTAAAACCGGATGTTTCCTGGCGGCAAGTCTCGGAAAAAGACGCATCGCCTTGACTCCAACCCGCTTGGCGGACCCGCTGACGGGAACGCCAAGAAAGATTTAACTTCCGGGAGGCCGGCTTGAGAATTTAATCAAAACATCGCCCTTGGCGTTTTTGGCGTCTTGGCGTTTTTCTGGTGCCTTTATTTTGGACAGCACTGAAATAAAATCATGATTCTTGGCGTTCTTGGCGCCTTGGCGGTTTTCCGGTTCGTTTGTTTTGGACGGCACCGAAATATGATATAAAATAGCTCGGACGGAAAGGAAACGAGCATGGACATAAGACACCTCTTTCTCAGATACTCCTTCGCGGTCAACATGGTTCTGATCGTGGCCATCGCCTATCTCGCCGCCCGGACCACCAACAGTTACGTGGCCAACACCGTGTTCCCCGCGTCGCCGCTTCGCGAGACCAGGATGCCCGTCACGGCCGGGAACAAGGCCCCGGGACCATCGCCCCTCCAAGCGATCGTGGCCCGCGACCTCTTCAACGCCAGGAAGGAAGCCCCGGCCGGGCCCGCCGTCGAGCCCGGCGACACCGCCGGCGTCAAGGTCACCGAGCTGCGCCTCTCCCTGCTCGGCGTGGCCTTTTTCACCCCCAAGGCCCCCCTCAACATCGCCACCATCAAGGACCTCAAAGACCAGAAGGCCGGAGTCTATCGCGTTGGAGACCCGGTCGGCGACGACGCCAGGGTCTATGAAATCCAAATAGACCGCGTCATGCTCGCCCGCAACAGCGGACAGATCGAGGAGTTGCTGCTCGAAGCCCTCAAGAAGCAAAATGACAAGAAGAAGGTGAACCCCCGCACCAATTTTGACCGCTTCAAGGGCATGTCCCAGGATCAGAAAACCCAGTACCTGGCCGACCGCAAACGCCGGGCCGAGGCCAAGGGCACCGGCACCGACCTTTCCGGGCGCATCAAGCAGGTGGGCGAGAATTCATTCGTCATCCAGAAAACCGCCATTGACGAGACCCTTTCCAATATGAACTCCATCATCACCCAGGCCCGCGTCATCCCCAATTTCGTGGGCGACGGCGACGCCCGAGTGGTGGACGGATTCCGCATCTACCGCATCCAGTCCGGAAGCCTCTTCGAGGCGCTTGGCCTTCAGAACGGAGATGTGATAAAGTCCATCAACGGCGAAAAAATGGACAGCATGGAAAAGGGGCTCCAACTCCTCCAATCGCTGCGCAATGAAACCAGGTTTACCATGGACCTGGAGCGCCAGGGAAACCCGATGGGCTATCAGTACGAAGTGGAGTAAGACAATGAAGCTGAGTCACGCGGGGGAGATAATCGGTGAAAGGTAAAACCGCGGCAATAGGTGTAATGATTATGGCCCTGCTGGCCGTGGCGCTGGGGTTCTCCGGACCCACCGGGGCCCAGCCCGCAAACCCGGGCGGCGTGGACGCCGGGAGCACCGTTTCGGGCGAACACGAGATCGAGGAGACCAGCTCCAACACCATCAAGATCAACTATCCCGAGATGGACCTGGAAAGCGTCCTTAAAAACTTCAGCGCCCTGACCGGAAAGAGCTTCATCCTCGACCAGATGCCCAAGGGACAGATCGTCACCGTCGGACCCATCGGGCCCGTCGAGGTCCCCAAAGAACAGGTCTACAACCTCTTCGTCCTCATCATGAGCCTCAACGGATACTCCATCGTCCCGACCTCCGTAACCAACGTCTACAAGGTCGTCCGCTCCGCCGACACCCTGCGCGAGAACATTCCCATCTACCCGCCCGGACGGGCCCCCGCCACCAGCGAGCAGATGGTCACCCGCTTCATCACCTTGAAATACTTGAGCGTAACCGACATCTCATCCCAGTTGGCCCAGCTCTCCTCCAAGGAAGGCGGACAGGTCATTCCCTATCCGCCAACCAACACCCTGATCGTGCTCGATACCGCCCTCAACATTGAACGCATGATCAGGATCCTGCGCCTGCTCGACGTCCCCTCCCCCGAGCCCGCCATCGAGATCATCACCCTCAAGCATTCCGTGGCCTCCGAGATGGCCGGCATCCTCACCCAGATCTTCCAGGGAACGTCCACGCCCCAAGCCACCAGGACCGCCACCACCAGGCAAGCGCCCAGCCGCGGGAGGCCCGCCGCCCAGCCCGCCGCCCAGCCCGCCGCCGGGCAAAGCCCCGACTCGGGGCTCCCCAAGATCATCGCCGTGGACCGCATCAACGCCCTCATCATCATGGCCGTCCCCGACATGATGGACTCGATCAAGGAGTTCATCATCAAGCTCGACATTGACGTCGGCACCACCGGCACCATTCACGTCTATTACGTCCAGAACGCCGAGGCCGCCGATCTCGCCGCCACCCTCTCCGGGCTGTCCGGGGGAGGAGGAGGCGTCTCCAGGCCCTCCACCACCACCTCCCGCACCAGCACCACCAGCCGCACCAGCTCCAGATATGGCCAGACCTCGAGCCGATACGGACAAACCATGGGTGGAGGATTGGGACTCCCCGAAACCCCGCCCCCCATGGCCACCACCAGGAGCGGACCAACCACCGCCAAGATCACCGGAATCCTCGGCGGTGACGTATCCATCAGCACCGACGAGGCCACCAACTCCCTTATCATCGTGTGCTCGCCCCAGGACTACGAAATCCTCAAGTCCGTCATCGAGAAGCTCGACCTCCCCAGACGCCAGGTCTTTGTCGAGGCCGTCCTCCTCGAAATCACCTATAACGAGAGCTCCCAGGCCGGCACATCAATGCATGCGGCCTCCGGACTCGACAACAACGGCATCGTCTTCTCCGGCACCGGCTTCTCCGACGTAAGCTCCATCGGACTGCTGAGCTCCCTGGCCGGAACCGGGGGCAGCCTCACCCTGCCGAGCGGTATAACCATCGGCGCCCTCGGACAGCCCGTCGAGATCCCCGGAACCGCCGGGCAGGTGGTCATCCCCTCCGCCGGACTCGTGCTCCGGCTTCTGGCATCCAGCTCCAACGTCAACGTCCTCTCAACCCCGACCCTGCTCACCACCGACAATGTCCAGGCGTCAATCGAGGTCGGCCAGGAAATACCAGTGCCCACCGGACAGACCGTATCCACCGGTGGCTTCTCCAACATCAGCATCTCCCGCCAGCCCGTCGGCATCAGGATGTCCTTGACTCCCCAGATCAACGAGAGCGACAACATCAGGCTCGATATCTCAACCGAAATCTCCGGCGCCATCCAATCGTCCCTGGGCATTGACGTCAACACCCTGGGCGTCACCACCTCCATCAAGACCGTCGAGACTTCCGTCATCATCCGCGACTCCCAGACCATCGTGATCGGAGGACTGATGCAGGACACGGAGAACGCGTCCCAGAGCAAGGTCCCCTTCATCGGCGATATCCCCATCCTCGGATGGCTCTTCAAGAACGCCAGCAAGGGACGCAACAAGACCAACCTCGTCATCCTCCTCACCCCCCACATCGTCAAGTCCGACGCCGACATTGAAAGGGTCAAGAAACACATCAAGGAAGGTTACGACAGCATGACCGAGGAAAGCCTGGGCGAGGGCGCTCCCGACTGGAGCCACTACTTCGAGTCCCAGCTCAATGAACAGTCGGGTGGCACCGTCATTGATTTACGGGGCCAAGCTCCGGTCATCCAAAACCCCGTGGACTGGGAATGGGCCCCGCCGGCCTCCGAGCAGAGCGGAGATTCCGTCGAAGCACAGCCCCGGTCCGCGACCACCCCCCGCGAGCCCGCGCCCCAGCCCGGCGGCACCGCGCCCGACGGAGGCCAGGCTCCATGACCCGGGCCTATCTGGGAGAAATCCTCGTCCAGCGCGGCCTGCTCTCCGAGGAAAAGCTGGAAAAGGCCCTCGCCCTCCAGCAAGAGAAGGGCGGACGCATCGGCGAGGTCATCATCGGGATGGGGGCCGCCTCGCCCAACGACGTCTACCAGGCCATCGCCGACCAGCTCGGAATCCCTTACCGCCCCGCCATCGAAAGCAATAACCTCGATCCCGAGCTGGTCCTGAACATACCCATCCAGTTCGCCAAGACCCATGAGCTCGTCCCCATCGGCCGAAAAAACGGCGGCATCGAGGTCGCAACCTCCGACCCGCTTAATTTCTTCGCCCTCGACGACGTGAGAAAACTCCTGAAGGCCGAGATCGAGCCCACTCTCGCCCCCTCCGAGGTCGTGCTCCAGACCATCAACCGCGTCTATGACCGGGCCTCCGTCACCGCCAAGGGAGTGATGGGAGACCTCAATGCCGAAAACCTGGACCTCCTCGCCCAGGAGCTGGAGGAGCCCGAAGACCTGCTCGACGTCTCCGACGAGGCCCCCATCATCCGCCTCGTCAACTCGCTCCTCTTCCAGGCCGTCAAGGAGCGGGCCTCCGACATCCACATCGAGCCCTTCGAGAAAGACCTCGTGGTCCGCTACCGCATTGACGGCGTGCTCTACGAGATCCTCCGGCCCCCCAAGCGCTTCCAGAACTCGATCGCCTCCCGCGTCAAGATCATGGGAGGACTCAACATCGCCGAGAAGCGCCTGCCCCAGGACGGGCGCATCCGTCTCAAGATCGCCGGCAAGGACATTGACATCCGACTCTCCACCGTGCCCACGTCCCACGGCGAGCGCATCGTCATGCGGCTCCTCGACCGCGAAACCGTGCTCCTCTCCGTCGAGCAGCTCGGGTTCGACCCGGCCCAGCGCGAGCGGTTCAACGACCTCATTCACCACACCCACGGCATCATCCTGGTCACCGGGCCCACCGGATCGGGCAAGACCACCACCCTCTACGCCGCCCTGAACCAGATCAACACCCCGGACAAAAACATCATCACCATCGAGGACCCGGTCGAGTACCAGATGGAGGGCATCGGCCAGATCCACGTCAACCCCAAAATCAACCTGACCTTCGCCAACGGGCTGCGCTCCATCGTCCGCCAGGACCCGGACGTCATACTGGTCGGGGAAATCCGCGACGCCGAGACCGCCGAGATCGCCATCCAGGCGTCCCTCACCGGACACCTCGTGTTCAGCACCCTCCACACCAACGACGCCCCCAGCTCCATCACCAGGCTCGTGGACATGGGCATCGAGCCCTTCCTCATCTCCAGCTCGCTCCTCGCCATCATCGCGCAACGGCTCATCCGGACCTTGTGCGAGACATGCAAGGTCCCGGACCAGCCCGACCTCAAGACCTTCGAGCTCCTCGAGATCAAGGACCACAACCATGCTTTCTTTAAGCCGCAGGGATGCCCGGCCTGCCTCCAGACCGGATTCACCGGCCGCTCCGCCGTCTACGAGATGCTCACCATTGACGACGTCATCCGCGAGATGATCAACCGGAACGCCGACTCCAACGCCATCAAAAAGGTCGCCCGCCAGCGCGGCATGAGGAGCCTCCGCGAGGACGCCGCCCGCAAGGCCATGAACGGCCGGACCTCGCTGTCCGAAGTGGTGAGGGTCACCCAGGAAGACATCCTTTAAAGTAAAAAGGAAAAAGGAAAAAATGAAGAGATGAACGTCCCGAGCGTATAGAAGGTCCTATCCTTCGCCTTCCGTAAAGCATCAGTTCGGTCTTATTTTTTACTTTTTCCTTTTCAGTGCTGTCCAAAATAAACGGACCGGAGAACCGCCAAGACGCCAAGAGCGCCAAGGATTATTTTTTAACACGATTTTAAGAAGGCTTGAGTGCGAATGTTTCTTGCTTGGCGCTCCCGTCGGCCGGTTCGCCAAGCCGG
>DATKZS010000122.1:0-23653 GCA_035527835.1 bacterium | reverse complement strand
TCCGTCGCAACAACCTTTGCTCAAGGAGGTCCATTATGCGCTTCCTAAACCAATATCGAAAAAGTGGTCAGCAATTGCTGACACTTTGTCATGAATCAACATTTTAAGTGGTCAGTAAATGCTGACACTTGGCCAATGAATCGCTGGGCTATTTTCTCTCATCCCTCCGGGATTATGGATCGGGGCCACCCGTGTCTTGCGGGCACGATGTGGTCATGGTCCGGTGCCTCCTTGATCGGAACGGCAGACCGACTGGTATGATGATGGCATGTCGGGATTCATAAGTCAAGGAGTTTTAAAAGGGGTCCGGTGCCGGGTTTTAAGGGCCTGTTGCCCCAATGGTCTCAGCCCCAAGGGGGCGTCATTCCCCAGCCTGGGGCGTTAGCCCCGGGAAAATGTCGCACGAGGTCTTCGAGCTCCGAAGGAGCGGCATAAACAGGCGTTATGTCGCGCCTTCAGCGCTCAAGAGGTCGGGAGGGACCGCTTTCCCGGGGTTCACCCCCCAGGCTGGAGAATGCCGCGCTTTCAGCGCTGAGAGCGGCCTGGGCAATAAATTCGCGGGTGGCCACGGGCTGCTTTCTCTTCCCGGCATTACTTTTTTTCCTGTTGGGGTGCGACCAATGTACTAATTATAGGAGGGCTTGTTTTCCGCTGGGCGGAGCGAGGAGAAGATGGTGAGCATGGTTCTACGAAATATTTTATTGTCTAGTTGCGCTCAACATTCAGGGCGGCAATTCCGTGGCCTTTCTTGTGGCCTGAAATTCGGGCGCGGGTGGCCTGAAGTTCGGACACAGGTGGCCCAAAGTTCGGACATGGGTGGCCGGAGGGGCGGACGCGGCTGGTCCAGCATCCGGGCCACGGAGGGCCTATTTGGGGCATCCAAAATGGAAGGGCGCGCGCGCAACATACGGTTATTTATGAAAAGCGGTCCCGGCAAGAGCGAAAAAATTTCCGGGAAAGGCTTCTGTGGCCTTAAGTCTAGGCCGGCAAAGGGTCCATTAGAGAAAAAATCGTGGTTGCATTTTGGGGGTTATGGTTTGAAGCGCGCGCGGCCCTGTATGATTTGCCGGGGCAGTTCCCGAGTTTTTCCCGCATTAATTTATTCCTTGGATTTTCAAGCCTGGCGCAATAAAACATTTCCAGACCGGTTTTTCCGAGGTCGGCCGGAATTCAGCTTGGATAATAATAAGCCAAGCAGAATATCGAGTTACGTGCGAGTCGCGGCTCAGCGGTCCTCGTTGGCACTGGCATTGCTTCATAAGGCGGGCAGTAGTGCTCCGGGAGCAAAAAATTAATGCGCGTAAAAACAATGCCAGAAAAAAGGAGGAAAGAGTCATGAGAAAGTCAATCAAGGCGGCAAGGTTGGTCGGATGGATGGGGGCCATGTTTTTGGGCCTGGTTTTAGGTGGCCTGGTGATGGCGTCATCGGCGCCGATGGTGCGGATGGTGCCTTACGACAAGATGACGGCGACGGGCCAGAAGCCTTTGGTCAAGAAGGTGTATTACAACCCCAGCCGGGGCTGGGTGGGCTCGGATGTTTTCCTCAAAGAGGGCGACATCGTGACGGTATCGGCGCAGGGCCTGGTTGATCCGGGCGTACGGCTGTCGCGCGGCCCGGACGGCGCGGGCACGGACCTGCTCAAGGAGATGACGCACAACTGCACGTACATGCAGCTCATGGGACGGGTGGGCGACGGCCCGACCTTCTGCCTCGGCTCGAACGCGACGTTCGAGGTGATCGAGGGCGGGCACCTCAGCTTCCACGTGAACGAGCTCGACGCGCTGCGTTATGACGACCTCGGCCACTTCGACATCACGGTGCAGTGGGTGTCGCCCAAGGGCGGAGGCGCGGCGGCGCAGGGCGCGGTGCTGACCGCGGTCCTGGACCTCAGTCCCATCAACGTGCCGGAGAATGACACGCTGGTGCTGAGCTCGGCGCTGAGAGGTCTCCTGGCCGCGACCGGCAGGTACACCATCATAGACCAGAACCAGGTCAACCAGACCGTCAAGCGACTGCGCATCGCCAAGGCGGACCTGGCCAACCCGCAGACGGCCGCGCGCGTGGGCAACGCCATGGGCGCGACCCAGGTGGTGACCGGCCAGATCGGGAAGATCGGCTCGGCCTACTCGGTCACGCTCCAGCGCGTGAACTGCAAGACCGGTCAGGTCGAGAACACCGTGGTCGAGGTTTACGACTGCCCCAAGGAGCAGCTCCCGGCCCGGCTGGCAACGGCCGCGGCGAAACTCTAAACGATAAGCAATCGGCACGGCGGCGCCCTGCCCGCGGGGGCGCCGCCGATGACGCAAGTTGCACCGGTTAAAAATTAGCGATAGCCTCATAACACGAAAAATCTGAGAGGAGGGACTCCGATGCGGATAAATAAAAAGATGTGGCTCAATCTGGGCGCGGCGCTGCTCGTCATGTTCGCGATCTCGTGCGCGCCCAAAAAGGGCGTTGACCCGGCGTTGATGCAGGGCCCGGGCTGGACCATGACAGACAACAACCTGCACCAGGTGGACGGGCCGCCGGTGGGGCCGGGCCAGCCGGAGCAGGCCTTCCGCGTCTGGCGCAGCGGGTCGCCCGACAAGGAGACGTTCGCCAAGTGGTGCTCGGTGTATCACATCAAGCGTGTGATTGACATGAGCGGCACGGCCAAGGACCACGAGCTCAAGTACCAGGCCGAGGGCGTGTGCCCGGAGATCCAGGTAATTTATACCGTGGAGCAGAACCACGCCGAAGCAGTCTCCGACGGCTTCCTCGATTACTTCGACGCCCAGATCGCGCGGGCCAAGGCCGACAACGTGGGCGTTTTGTTCCGCTGCCATACCGGGTCGCACCGCGCCGGACGGACGGCGGCGTATTACCAGATGAAGTACCAGGGCCTCACCGCGGATCAGGCCATCGCGGTCATGGACTACAACGGCATGTTGATGCCGCTGTTCGACCCGGTGCTCCGGCCGCAGGTGAAGGCGCTTTACGACTACCTCCACAACCAGCCCTGCTCCCAGGACCAGAAATGGTGCGTGGAGAAGAACTCTGACAAGTGGGCGCCGGACAAATAAGCGCCATTCTCGGGCCTGAATAAGATATGGTTCTCCGCATTCGTGAGTGGATCATCTTCAGGCGGGGTTATAGAATTTACACGGATGAAAACGGATAGAATGGGTGACACGGATCGGAACCATGTTTTCGGGACAATGATCCGTGCCATCCGTTATCATCCGTCAGGCTTAATAATTTATAATAACGGAAGCGGGTTGTTGCCGCGCCCGGTGCTGAATCGTTTGCCGCCTCAGCCATGACACTTTTATGAGAGATATCTTATCATTTCCGTCCCCGATAGGCGGACCGTAAAAACGCCATTGCGCCAAGGATCATGACTTTATTTCTATCTCAATCCGCTTTCCGGGCAAATTATTCTTCCTTGGCGGTCCAGTCAGCTGGTTCGCCAAGCAAGTAGGGGCCAGAGCTATAAAGCTGTTTTACATCCCAGCGCAGAGAAACACGAGGATTTGCTTGGCGATCCTTGGCGGTCTTGGCTTCGGCGTTTTTCTTTGGGCCTATTGGGGACAAGAGCGATCCCATTTTTCAGGGACCAAGGTGCGGCGATGGCGGATGATCCAGGTGCGGAGCGAGGGCGGGGCGGCGCTGATTATCGGAGCCGATAAAGATAGTAGTCGCAGTGTGATCCGAGGCGGAGAATTTTCAAGGCCCAGGGATTGTGGAAAAAGTCCTCGGGGCGGTAGCGGAAAATTTTAATCAGCCGATAATGCCCGTCGAACCAGGCCCAATCCTCCGGCGACAGCCCGCAGGGATTGCTCTGGTCCATGACGTCATGGCGCACGACCAGAAAGGTCGGCCGGTATTGGCGGAGGAAGGGAGCCCACCATTTCTTCCCGTACTGGCGGAGGGCGGTGACCACGGCCGGAGTGGCGAGTCCGACCTCGTCGTAGGTGTGGACCCCGGCGTAAAACGGAATATAACCCGCCGGCTCCAGCAGCATGGTGTCCGTGGGGCTGGCGATGGTCTTGATGTATTCGCCCACGTCGGTCCGATAGCGCGATTCCTGGGTGCCCGTATTAAAGGATATGGCCCATTGTCCGGCGGCAAGCGCAAGTTGGGCCGCGATCAACGCGAACAAGATTATTCTCCGGACATGCTTCCGCGTCGCCAGAGTGAGGTCAAGGGCCAGGGTGATGACCACCATAAACCCCAATAGCTCGCTCGGCCAAAGATACCAGGCAAAAATCACCCGCCCCACCGCATAGGCCGACGGAACCAGGATGGCCGCCGAAACAAACCAGCCACCTTTAAGAAGCCGGTCCGGCTCCGACCTGCTCCGGAACAGGAAGACCGCGAAACCCGCCAGCGTCCCGACCAGAAAGAACAGGCTGAAAGGGGCTAAAAACTTGGTGCGGAGAGGGCTATACAGACCGATCACATCATGTTCTATGCCGAAAACAATCATGAAGGCGCGGAGCAATGAAAGGGGATTGGTGACCTTATAGTAAATGGACTTAGCGATGATGGTCTGGTTCAAAACCGATCCGAAGTAAAGGAAGTTGAAAGCGATTAGCGAGGCGGTCCCGATGCCGAGCGCGGCGATCGTGGGCCAGGCCAGGCGGCGTTGCTTGATGGTAAAAAGGACGATGATCATCCCGGCAAAGGCCACGGCGTCCGGCCGGATCCAGGGCAGCAGGGCCACGGCGGCGGCGGAAGTGAAGCTGGCGGGGCGTTGATACCCGGTCAGGGCCAGGCCTACCGTCAGGACCAGGAGTGAGGTCTCCATGCCGGAATAACTGATGAGCAGGGCCGCGGGGCTGATCGTGATCAGCACCCAAAGCCAAAGGCGCTCCCCCTGGTCCCGGGCCAGCAAACCAGATAGAAGGTAAAGCCCGACCACCAGAAAAGCGGTGTTGATCGCCAGCACCAGCGGGAGATGAAATCCCCCTCCGATCTTATCGAGCAAGGCCACCCAGAACACGTAAAGGTGGGTGGTGGAACCGCTTACCTTTTCCCCGGCGTTATAACCATAGATGCCGGTCCGGGCCAGATTGAGCGCGCAACGGAAGGTGATGAACGCATCCTCCTGCACGTGGCCGGTGAAATAATACGGAATGCGAAACAGCACCAAAACACACCCGACCGCCCACAAGCTCCAGGCCGGTATGCCCTTTTTCGTAACTGGCTCCATCAATGATTGGCCACCCGATCGCCTCGCGGTTCCGAGATCCTCCGCCGAGGACTGACCCTTGGGAAGGCGCTCCCCATGCCGGAATGATTGGTATTGTAGACAAGCTTGAGCAGGGCTGTCAAGGCCGGCAACACCACCCATCCGGCGAAAATCCCCTCCCGACAGAGGGCCGCCTGAAAAGTATCTGGCCTTCGCTTCCTCCATATCCTCGACTGGCCGGGCCAGGAGATCACAATCGCCGGCATCACCCAGCCCATTAATAATGCCCTCCACCTCTCGGATCCATCCTCCCCGCTCCTTTTCTCATCCTCCACTTCCGACCTCGCCATCAACCTCCCCCCAACGGCCCCGACCTCGCGGCAACGGTGGTGGCATTCGAGGCATGGCGGCTTCAAGACGGGGCTCATCGGAAATCGCAAAAGCCGCTTTGCTGGTATATGATGTTGCGGGCGGTTTCAAGGAGGTAATGAAAATGGATCGGAGAGGTTTTATCGGAAGTATGGGCGCGGGCCTTTCCCTCATGGCCTTGCCAGGGGATTTGTTCGCGGAGATTCCCGGCGAGAGTAACGAGCAGCGTGACCGGCGCTTGAGCTGGTGGCGGGAGGCCCGGTTCGGGATGTTCATTCACTGGGGCGTGTATGCCGTGGCCGCCGGCGTGTGGAAAGGCAAAAGGGTGCCCAGCATCGGCGAGTGGATCATGCACACCGCGCGCATCCCGGTGAAGGAGTACGAGACGCTGGCGCCTGAGTTCAACCCGGTCAAATTCGACGCGCGCGAATGGGCGCGAATCGCCAAAAACGCCGGCATGAAGTACATGGTCATCACCTCAAAGCACCACGACGGCTTCTGCATGTTCGACTCCAAGCTCACCACCTGGGACATCATGGACGCCACTCCCTTCAAGCGCGACGTGATCCGCGAGCTTTCCCAAGCCTGCCGCGACGAGGGCGTGCGCTTCGGCCTGTACCACTCCATCCTCGATTGGCACCACCCGGACCAGGACCGCGACTTCAACAAGTACATGGCCTATATGGAGGGCCAGGTCACGGAGCTGCTCACCAACTACGGCCCCATCTGTTCGCTGTTCTACGACGGCGACTGGATCCGGCAGTGGAACAAAAGCCGCGCCACCGAGCTCGAAGCGCTGACCCGCAAGCTCCAGCCCGCGATCATCATCAACAACCGCGTGGGCAAGCGCTCGCCGCTGGCGGCGCTGCCCGGCATCTCCGCCCTGGCCCCGCAAGACCGGTGGGGCGATTACGACACGCCCGAGCAATTCATCCCGAAGAAGCCGCCCGCGCGCGACTGGGAAACCTGCATGACCATGAACGACACCTGGGGCTACAAGCAATACGACGACAACTGGAAGCCCGCCTCCGACCTCGTCCGCAACCTCATTGACATCGCCGGCAAGGGCGGCAACTTCCTCCTTAACGTCGGCCCCACCGCCGAGGGCGTCATCCCCGAGCCTTCCATCGAGCGGCTCGCCGCCATGGGCCAATGGCTTCAGGTCAACGGCGACAGCATCTACGGCACCACCGCCGGCCCGCTCCATGACCTCAAATGGGGACGAACCACCCAAAAGCCCGGCCGCATCTTTCTCCACGTCTTCGACTGGCCGGGTGAGGAGCTCATGGTCGCCGGAATAAATCAACCCATTAAAAAAGCCCATCTGCTCGCCGACCCATCATCCGCCGCGCTCTCCCTCACCGACTCCGCCGCCGGCCTAACCATCAAGCTCCCGGCCAAAGCGCCCGACCCGGTGGCGTCAGTGGTGGCGCTGGAGCTATGAGCGGAACGCCTTGGAGTGCGGACTTCGACGAGCTCAGTCGAGTCGCGGCACGACGCCGCTTTCATTACCGCTTCCTCATGGGCAGAGTTAAAATAACCGCGGAGGCGCAGAGGACGCAGAGCAAATTTATTTATAATTAATTCTCCGCGTTCTCTGCGCCTCTGCGGTAATATGGATGCTGCCTTTTAGGGTTCAGTGTTCGGTTGATTTTAAGGAGGCAAAGAACAATGTCCATGCAAATGCAAATCGGCCGGCGCAATTTTTTGACGGCAATGTCATCAGCCGCCGCCGCCCTGTCCGCCCATGCCTGGCCGCTTCAGGCCCGGGAGATCGCCGCTGTCCTCGACCCATTCCCGCTCCACAAGCAGGAGACGCCCTACACCTGCGGGCCCGCGTCGCTGCGCATGGCCCTCGAATTCCTGGGCCATCCGCTGCCCGAAAAGGAAATCGCCCGCGCCATGGGCACCCTGAGCCTCACCGGCACCTCGCCCTTTGGCATGCACCTCGCCGCCAATCATTACCTCAAAAAACTCTCCACCGGGCTTCGCGCCCGCGACAAGATCGGCAAGGCCGCCACCAATGACGTCATCTTCTCGTCCATCTCCCGGAAGCTCCCCGTCATCTTCACCTGGCTCACCGAGAACGCCTTCAAGCCCGGCACCGCGGTCGGACACTACTCCGTCATCATCGGCTTTGACGAGGCCCGCCGCGAGTTCACCATCGCCAACCCCTTCGGCACGATCCACCCCCTCGACTTCGACCGCTTCCGGCGCCTCGCCGCCTGGGACCCCCTCCCCGAAGACATGCCCAGCGTCAAGGTGAAACGCGGAATTCTCAAAATGCCCGCCGACCTCCTGGTGTTTGACAGGCGCATGAGATGAATCTACATTAGATGGTATAATCAATTTGCAACGTATTCTGAAAGGACGAGCAGATGCATAAAACATTGACCATGATTTACAGGAAGGGAGAGAAGTTCTGGGTCGGAAAGCTCCTGGAGCATCCCGAGATCATGACGCAGGGCGAGACCTTCGAGGAATTGGAGGAGAACCTCAAGGACGCATACATGCTCATGGTCATGGACGACGTTCCCGACCAGTACGATATTAAAGAAATCGCCCTATGAAAAGGGACGAGCTGATCCGCTAAATCACGCGGGAAGGCTGCGTCCTCCTGCGTCACGGCTCGCGCCACGATATATATTTAAACCCCGCCACCGGCCAAAAACAGCCCGTTCCCCGCCATTCGGAAATTGACGAAGCCCTGGCCCGGCATATCAAGAAGTACCTGGGTCTTCAAAGGTAAGGTGAGGACAGGTATCAGACCCTCGCCCGTCAGTGGAGCCATGGCCCGCGCTGGTCGGGGTCGTCGCGGGGGTTGGAGATGACGCGGTAGGCGCGTTTGTGGCGGCGGAGCTTGAGCCGGAGCCAGTAGGCTTTGAGGTCCATGAAACGGCGGAGGTAGAAATAGCCGATCACGGCGCCGCTGAGGTGGGCGACGTTGGCGATGTGGGAACCGCCGGCCCCGGCGGCGGCGGAGGCCGTGGACATGAATTCGATGATGACGAAGACGGCGACGAGGTACTTGGCCTTGATGGGGAAGAGGAACATGAGGTAGATGCGGGCGTTGGGATAGATGAGGGCGAAGGCCGCGAGCAGGCCGTAGAGCGCTCCGGATGCGCCGACGATGGGTACTCCGCCCTCGCCCAGCAGGATGTAGAAGGGGACGCAGGCGATGCCGGCGCCGATGCCGGTGAGGAAGAAATAGAAGAGGAACTTGTTTTTTCCCCACACCTGTTCGAGGGGCGGGCCGAAGAAGTAGAGGGCGATCATGTTGAGCAGGAGGTGGGACAGGTTGGCGTGGACGAACATGTAGGTCACGACGCGCCAGAGCTGGAGTCCGGGGAACACGGCGGCGGGGATCAGGGAAAGGTAGCTCATGATGAGGACGGCGGCGGCCCTGCTGACAAAGGCCACGGCCACGACGCCATTGGCGATCAAGAGGTATTTGACCATGGGGGTGATGCGGGCCATGAGGTTGATCTGCGGCCCTCCTCCCCCTCCGCTCCCGTACCCGGATCCTCTTCCGGTCCTGTAAGCCCGGTATGCCATTAGTCACTCCTTGAGAAAAAAGATAACCGCCAAGGCGCCAAGGCCGCCAAGAAAAATTCAGAGATAATTAAAAGATAAGGCGAGAGCCCGGAATAGCAACTGGCGTGAGACCGGTTGTTCTATATTTTATCTTCTGTATTCCATATTCTTTCTTGGCGTCTTGGCGGTTGAATTCGGCCCAATTTCGCGTATCACTCGATCATGTACTTCCAGAACTTGAGGAAATAATCGAGCCCGGACCAGACGGTGAGGATGACGCCGATGGTGAAGAGGACCATGCCCACGGCGTAGCAGTTGATGTCAATCACGATGAACAGCGGTATTTTGTAATAGAGGATGAGGGCGACGAGCGCGGGCATCTGGGTGGCGGTCTTGTATTTTCCGAGCTTGGAGGCGGCGATGACCATTCCCTGGTCGGAGGCCACTCCTCGGAGCGCGGTGATTCCTACCTCGCGGACGATGACGACGAGGGCCATCCATCCGGGCAGGCGGTTCATCTCGACGAGCATGATCATGGCGCCGATGACGAGGAGCTTGTCGGCGAGGGGATCGAGGAGCTTGCCGAGGTTGGTGACGAGGTTGTACTTGCGGGCGAGGAATCCGTCGAGGTAATCGGTGATGGACGCGAGGGCGAAGATGACGGCGGCGATCATGCAGTACATGAGGTTATGGCCCGCGGGCGCGGCGGGCAAGGCGAACCAGGCGCCGCGGTGGGACATCTCCGGCCGGACCATGATGAGCAGAACGATGAAGGCCGGGATGGCCACGATGCGGGCCAGCGTCAGGTAGTTGGCGATGTTCCAGATCGGCGCTTTGGTGGTTTTGTCCTGCATGATTTTCCGCCAGGGAAGCCGGACCGCCTCATGGTCCCGCTCCTCCGTACTAACGCCCTATCTTTACCACAAAGGCACAAAGATAACAAAGAGGAAAAATTGCTCCGATCCTTGAGCCTCTACTCCGAAAAAAGGATCGAGCAGCGAGGAGCGAGGGGTTCCGGAAGGTTCCCTCGATTCCCGCTCCTCGATCCTCGCTCCTTTTAATGATTTCCCGGCGCTACTTTTTTCCCGGCGCTTTTGGCGGCGGCTTTTGCGCCGGTTTTCTCGGGGCCGGCGGCTCGGCCTGGAAGCGGGGCGCCTGCTTTCGGTAAAGCGCCCAGTAGTAGTTGACCTTCTTGACGTAGTCGCGGGTCTCGCGGTAGGGCGGGATGCCGCCGTACTTGGTGACCGCTCCCTCCCCGGCGTTATAGGCGGCCAGGACCAAGTCATAGTTATACCTGAAGCGGACCATGAGGTACTTGACGTAATAGACGCCGGCGTAGATGTTCTCGACGGGGTGGAAGGGGTCGGAGACGTTGAAGCGCTGGGCGGTGGCGGGCATGAGCTGCATGAGGCCCTGCGCGCCGGCGCGGGAGACGGCCCAGCGGTTGAAGTTGGACTCGACCTTGATCATGGCCTTGATCAGCGCCGGGTCCACCTTGTAATAGGCGCAGGCGTTGTTGACGAGGACCTGGTACTGGGGGTCGAGATAGATGACGGTGGGATCGCCGCCTCCGTCCTCCCAGATGTTGAGCAGCCGGTACTCCGGCGAGTCGGGATTGTTGGTGTAATGGGCGACGCCGCGCTCGTCCACGTAATAAAACACCGCCGCGCGCGCCGCTCCCGCGGCCCCGCCCGTCAGGATCAGCGCCATAAGCATCGCGAGCATCAATTTCCGCTTCCCCATGGCCGGCCCTCCATCACATTATTCCGCGTATCTGCTGATGCCGCGTATAGGATACAAGATTGCAATGGCATTGTCAATTCCGGCTCGGGCTGAAAAAGGGGCGAGGATCGAGGAGCGGGAATCGAGAGAACCTTCCGGAACCCCTCGATCCTCGCTGCTCGCTCCTTTTTCGCGAGCAGTTGATGAAATGAGTTGCCGTCCGCACTTGTGGGGGGAAGATTAAGTTGGTAAGATATTTAGGATAGAGACGGCGGGAAGCGCGGGGGGAGAAGATGAGCATTGACCTCGAGTTGTTAAGGCAGACCGACCTTTTCCAGGGGCTGACCCCGGATGAGTTGGGGAAGATCACGGGGATTTCGGCCAAGGAGTCGCACGAGGCGGGGGCCGTGGTATTCGAGGAGGGGCAGACGGGGGAGAGGTTTTATCTGATCCTGAAGGGTGAGGTGCGGATCTCGAAGCTGATCCCGGGCGTGGGCGAGGAGGCGCTGGTGATTCTGAAGAAGGGCTCGTATTTCGGGGAGATGAGCCTGATTGACAACCAGCCGCGGTCGGCTCACGCCATCTGCAACAAGCCGTCCGAGCTGATGGTGATCGAGCGGGCGGATTTCGAAAAACTTTTGCAAAAGGACAAGGAGCTGGCTTATAAGCTGCTGTGGACGTTCTTGCGCACGCTGTCGCGGCGGCTTCGGGAGACCAACGACAAGATCATGGGCTTCTTCGCGATGACGGGCCCGTTCAAGTGAGGCTTGAGGTTTGAGGCTTGAGGCTTGAGGTTTGAGGCTTGGGGTTTGAGGCTTGAGTGGTGGGGGTTGGGTCCGTTCCCTCAAGCCTCAAGCCTTGATGGCTTCCGGGCGGCGGCGAGAAAATCCGGCTATCATAGATACGGTCAGGCAGTCCTGTTGGATTAATCCGTTTTATAGAAGACGAGGTGAATTTATATGAAGCATAGACAGGTGTTCCCTTTCAGCGCGATCGTGGGCCAGGAGAGGATGAAGTTGGGTCTGATCTTGAACGCGATCAACCCGAAGCTTTCGGGGGTTTTGATCCGGGGCGAGAAGGGCACGGCGAAGAGCACGGCGGTGCGGGCGCTGGCGGCGCTGTTGCCGGAGATCGAGGTGGTGGAGGACTGCCCGTTCCGGTGCGACCCTCACCAGCCGGCCAAGCTGTGCCCGGTGTGCCGGGCGCGGCTGGACGAGGGCGGCAAGCTGGCCATCGCGCTGGAGACGATGCGGGTGGTTGACCTTCCGATCAACGCGACGGAGGACCGGGTGGTGGGCACGCTGGACCTGGAGCACGCGATCCAGAAGGGCGAGAAGAAGTTTGAGCCGGGGGTCCTGGCGGAGGCGAACCGGGGCATCCTTTACGTGGACGAGGTGAACCTGCTGGATGACCACATCGTGGACGTGCTGCTGGATTCGGCGGCGATGGGGGTGAACACGGTGGAGCGGGAGGGCGTGTCGTACACGCACCCGGCGGAGTTCATCCTGGTGGGGACCATGAACCCGGAGGAGGGGGAGCTCCGGCCGCAGCTTTTGGACCGCTTCGGGCTGTGCGTTCAGATCACGGGCATCCGCGAGCAGCAGAGCCGGGTCGAGATCGTGAAGCGGTGGGCGGAGTTCGAGGACGACCCGAAGGGCATGGCCGAGCGGTGGGCCCGGAGCGAGGCGGAGATCGCGGACAAGATCGTGCGGGCGAAGAAGCTTCTGCCGGAAGTGACGATCGCGGACGAGATCCTGCTCCGGATCGCGAACATCTCGATTGCGCTGGGGGTTGACGGGCACCGCTCGGACCTGGTGATGATGAAGGCGGCCAAGACCATCGCGGCGTTCGCGGGCCGGACCGAGGTGGAGTTCGGGGACGTGGACGCGTCGGTGGACATCGCGCTGGCGCACCGGATGCGGCGCCGTCCGTTCGAGGACATCGTGCTCGACGGCAAATCGGTGGAGTCGCTCATCAACGAGCGGGTGTCCAAGAAGGCGCAGTCCAGATATTGAAAGTAAAAAGGAAAAAGTAAAAAGGAAAAAAGGAAGAAGGCAAATGGCGGAATTTTTTATTTTTTCCTTTTTCCTTTCTACTTGATTTTGTCATGCCACTTGTTCAAACAAAATCACGCTACCGTCCGCCGGTGTTCCCGTTCTCGGCGCTGGTGGGGCAGGAGCTGCTGAAGAAGGCGCTGGTGTTATCGGCGGCGAACTCGCGCCTGGCCGGGGTATTGATCCGCGGCGACAAGGGCACGGCCAAGAGCACGGCGGTGCGGGCGCTGGCGAGCCTTTTGCATGAGCTCGAAGAGGTCGCGGACTGCCCGTATCATTGCGACCCCGCCGACCGCGCGCACATGTGCTTTGACTGCCGGGAGCGGATGGACCGGGGCGAGGAGCTGCCGGTTCGGCGGCATCCGGTGCGGGTGGTTGACCTGCCGCTGAACACGACCGAGGACCGGCTGGTGGGGAGCATTGATTTCGAGCACGCGCTCAAGACGGGGCGGAAGAAGTTCCAGCCGGGCCTGTTGGCGGAGGCGAACCGGGGGATCATCTACATTGACGAGGTGAACCTTCTCGCTGACCATCTGGTGGACATCCTGCTCGACACGGCGGTGACGGGTCTGAACATCGTGGAGCGGGAGAGCGTGTCGGTGGCGCATCCGTCGCGCTACATGCTGATCGCGACGATGAACCCGGAAGAGGGCGACATCCGGCCGCAGCTTCTGGACCGGTTCGGGTTCGTGGTAAACATCGAGGGCATCGGCGACCCCTGGTCGCGCATGGAAGTGGCCAAGCGGCGGGAGGCGTTTGACGGCGACCCGGCGGCGTTCCTGTCCCGGTGGGCGGCCGAGGAGGACTTGGTCCGGCGGCACATCGTGGCGGCCCGCAAGCTGCTGCCCGAGGTCTGCATCAGCGAGAAGTTCATGGCGCTGATCAGCCAGATTTGCGCGGCGCACCAGGTGGCGGGCCACCGCGCGGACATCATCATGGAGAAGGCGGCGCGGACGCTGGCGGCGCTGGCGGGGCGGACCCAGGTGATCGCCCCGGACGTGAGCGAGGCCGCGGAGCTCACGCTGCCCCACCGCGTGCGCGAGCTCTCGGAAGATCAGATGCGGGAGCAGCAGCAAAAAGGCGGTGAGGACCAGGAACAGTCGGAGCAGGACCAGCAGGGTGAGGAAGCACAGCAGAGCGGGAAGCAGCAGACGGGGGAGGACCCGCGGCCGGGCGAGGCCGCCAGCTCGCAGGACGGGAGGGCGGACGGCGAGGGCGAGCCGGAGCCGAACCCGGGCAACGTGGAGGACCGGGGCGGGCCCGACCCCGGCGGATACCGCGAGCAGGTGTTCAAAATCGGCGAGCCGGTGCAGGTCCCGACCTCCGGAGTCAAGTTCGCCCGCGACTCGCTGGCCCGCACCCGCGGCGGGCGGCGCACCACCACCACCACCTCCAACAAGACCGGACGCTACGTTCGCGCCACCGCGGTCCGCAAGAACAACGACCTCGCCTTTGACGCCACCCTGCGCGCGGCCGCTCCGTACCAGCGCCGGCGGCCCGCGCGCGGCCTGGCCGTGAAGATCGAGGAGCCGGACATCCGGGAGAAGGTGCGGCAGAAGAAGACCAACAACCTGCTGCTGTTCGTGGTGGACGCGTCGGGCTCGATGGGAACGCGGCTGATGACCGAGACCAAAGGCGCGATCCTGGCGCTCTTGATGGAGGCGTACCAGAAGCGGGACAAGGTGGGGCTGGTGGCGTTCAAGGCCATGGACGCGGAGGTGCTCTTGCCGCCGACCAACTCCATCGAGATCGCGAAGAAGCTGTTGGAGGAGCTGCCGACCGGCGGCAAGACGCCGCTGGGGCAGGGGCTGTTGGTGGCCTATCAGCTCATCAAGGCGCAGATGCGGCAGGACCAGGCCGTGCTCCCGCTCATGGTGGTCATCACCGACGGCCGCGCCAACGTGGGCCTGTGCCGCGACAAGTATTACGACGGGCCGCAGTTCGGCGAGATCTACCGCGAGATCTACAAAATCTGCGAGCTCTTCACCCAGGAAACCCGGCTCCGCTCCATCGTCATAGACGCCGAGGAAAAACGCCTCGGCTCCTTCGGCCGCTCTAAAAAACTCGCCGAATCCCTGAACGCCAAATACTACGTCCTCGAAGACCTGGCGGACCACCGCGGCATCATCGAGACCGTGAAAAAAGAAAAGTTCGAATCCGAAAAATAGGCCATGACCTGGATTGAGCCAATCCCTCTTTTTATGCTAATATATTGATCACGAAGGGATAGCCATGACCAAAAGTGAACTCATAGCCAAATTAAGCGAGGAGATTCCAGCTCTGAAAAGCATGAAGCCCCAGGAACTGGAAGATACAATCACATCATTGGTCACGAAACTATCAGTTCTTCAAGAAACGAACCAGGAGGCGGATGAATTCTGGCAGGAGAAATCCCTCGAACAACTGGCTCGAGAACAGAATGTCAAGCCCATCGAGAAATGGGAAGATTTCTTTGGAAAGGGCGCTGACTTGTGGGAAGATGAAAAAGATTTCCAAGCCTTCTTGCTGGCCACCGAGGGCAAGGACGTTGAGGAACCCCGCAAGTGAATGTAGTCGTTCTCGATACCAACATCGTGTCATTCTTGATAAATGGACATACACTGGGTGAAAAATATCGCGCTCACCTTATGGGTAAGACAGCGGCAATCTCGTTTATGACCGTGGGGGAACTCTTCGAAGGCGCTTATCGGAAGGGCTGGTCGGACAAAAAGTGTTCGGAGCTGCGTGATCAACTCAAAGGCTATATCATCATCCCCTTTTCAGCCCCAATGATGGAAATCTTTGGAAAAATCCGAGCGGCAAGGAAACGTCAACCTATCGCCGTTGATGACGCCCTGATCGCCGCCACTGCCCTGGCCAAGGATTGCCCTCTGATCACGCACAATCCCAGAGACTTCGCGAACATCTCCGGACTCAAGATCATTACCGAGCTTTCTCAACCGTAATAGGCCTCCCCAATGGCTGAAACCGCAAATTGCATCTATTGCGGCAGAACCTTTGACCCTTCCAAGGGAGAAGGAGACCACGTCATTCCCGCGGCCTGGGGAGAATTCAGAAACGACATCCGTTTCCGCGGTCTTTGCCAAGAATGCAACCGGAGGATTGGCAAAGCAGAGCAGCATATGCTTCAATGCGGGCCGGAAAGAATTTTTCGGGAGATGGTTGTTCCGGCCTCTTCTCGCTCGCGAGGAAAAAGAGCATCCTGGGTAGGAGCTGACGGCTTGCCTCCTCCGCAATCTGTAGCTCATGCTGAAGAAGGAGTACTGAAAGTCAGGTTTCTAGATAATCCAGGAAAAGTCAGTGCCCCCGATCAGTTCGTGATTTATGATGAAGCAGGCGTTGCCTATCCTATTGAACTTTTTCCAGGGATTTCCCCTAATGCGTTAAGAAATAAAAGAAAAAGAATTCAAGTCAAAGTAATAAAGGAAGCCAGATTGCATTGCGATGAGTCCCGTTGGGATGATTATATGAAGACTATTAAAAAGGTGTGGAAATGGCCGGAAAACAAGCAGGTTGAACTTCCCCGTACGGAACCCGGCATGCGTACTATTTTAATAGATACGATGTCTCGCTTTAAAATTCTATATTTCCAGGCCATCGCTAAAATTGCATTCCATTACTATCTCGCTACCTCAGGGAGATTTAAGGGCTATGAACCATGTTTTTCAGAGATTAGGGACTTCATTATGAATGGCACTGCCCAAGGCAAGGATAAAATTTTTATAAGAAGGCCAACCTCGCAGAAATACATTGATCTAAGGTGGTTTCATGTTCTCGCCGCCAAGGAGAGAAACGGGGTAGCCACCGGACATGTATGCTTGTTTCGAGGCCCCCAATATAGAGGAAGTGAATATGTAGTTATTTTAGGGAAATTTTCAGATATAATAATGCCCCTTATCCAATGGGCTCATTCATACGAATATGATGATCCGGTACCTTCTAAAGGAAAGGTTGGTATCGTCAGGCCGGTACAAGTTACCAGAATGAGTGTCTATTGAGGGAGAGGGGAATGAAATCAATCCACTATCAACAAGTTGTTGAAAAGCCCGTAAACGACCCCGAGGCCAGGGACGTGTTCATCCGGGTGGTGATCGGGCCGGAGGACGGGGCCGGGAATTTTCACATGAGGTATTTCCGGGTGCTGCCCGGGGGGCACACGCCGCACCATGCGCATCCGTGGGAGCACGAGAACTACGTCGTGGCGGGCAAGGGCGAGGTGGTGACTCCGGACGGGCCGCGGGCCGTGGGCCCGGGCGACGTGGTGTTCATCGAGGCCGGGATGAAGCACCAGTACCGCAACGCGGGGGATACGGACTTCGAGTTCCTCTGTCTCATTCCGGCGGTCAATCCGTGAGCGGGAAGAAAGAATTAATTAACAAGGATATTCAGGAGGTCAAGGATAAGATATTATTATCCTGAAGATCCCGTGCATCCTTGTCAAATATTTTTTTCAAGAGGCCCCGGGGCGGTCTTTCACTCCCTTTTCCTTGCTTTCCGTTGTAAAATTCTGGTACCACATCAAGGCATGAGGTCCATGGAAAAGGAGCGCGGCATGTTAAGGAACCTGGCGGGATGGGCGATGGCGGCGGCGTGCTGCTGGCTGCTGGCGGCTTCTGGCTGCGCGGAGAAGAAGAAGGCGCCGGAGGAAAAGGCGGCCGCGGCCGCGGCGGACTACGTGGTCAATCTGCCTGACCTCAATTTCGCGGCGGTGGTGTGGAAGGCCATCGGCAAGACCTCGGGCGAGCTCATGCGCTCGGAGCTTGCCGGGCTCACCGGGCTCGACGCTCGGGGCCAGGAGATCATCAGCATCTCCGGCATCGAGCATTTCCCGGCGATCTCCCGGCTCTACCTCACCGGCAACTACATCCGCGACCTCGCCCCGCTGTCCCATGTCACCACTCTCACCGCGCTCGATCTCGATCAAAACTACCTGATTGACGCGAGCCCGCTCGCCGGCCTCGCCAACCTCACCGAGCTCCGCCTCGCTCACAACGAGATCGCGGACGTCGCGCCGCTCGCGGGCCTCACCAAGCTCGTTCGCCTCGACCTCGCCAACAACCGGATCGCCGACATCACGCCGCTTTCCGGCATGACCCGGCTCATGTACGTGGACCTGTCCCATAACCGGCTCACCAACATCGCGGCGCTGCGCCAGGTGAGCGAGGCGGGCGGACTCGGCCCGGGCGCCGTGGTCAAGCTCGAGCACAACTCGTTCGACTCGCAAACGATCTACAACCACGTTCCGTTCCTGCAAAGCAACGGCGCCGCCGTGACCTTCTGAGCCATGCGGGGACCGCGCGGCAAAGGCATGAGCTATCGTGAACCATGACGGACATGGATTGACGGGCCGGGCAGCGACGGCGGCCGCGGGCAGCGCGGGCGGGTGGCTGTTGCCGGCGGCGGGGACGGCGCTCGCGGCGGGGCTCATCTATCTCGGTTTTTTGTCCAGCCACTACAACCTGGACGGGACCGTGTTCGCACTGTGGCTTCGGGAGGCGCTGTATGTCGGCGACACGGGCAAGCTGTGGCACCCGCAGCACCTGCTGTACCTGCCGATGGGCTATGCGTTCAGCAAGGCGCTGGCGGCGGCGGGTGTCAAACTCACTTCCATCGCCATGCTCCAGCTCCTCGACACTCTTTCCGCGGGCCTCACCCTTCTGCTTTTTTACAAAATGACTTACGATCTCACGCGCGACCGGGTCGCGGCCGTTGTCGGCGCGGCGCTGCTCGGTTTTTCCTTCGCGTTCTGGTATTTCGCGGTGGAGCCGGAGGTGGATGGGCCGCACGCGTTTTTCCTGCTGCTCGGATTTTTCGCGCTGGTGCGGTTGACGGGTTCCGGGACCGGATCGTGGCCGGCGCGGGCGGCCGTCCTGGGCGCGGCGGGCGGACTCGTCACGAGCAGCAACGCCGCCGGCGGCCTGTTCCTGTTGCCGCTCGGGTGGGGCGCGTTGTGGTATCTCAACAGGCCGGATGCGCCGCTCGCCCAGCGGTTCCGCGCGGGCATCCCGCCGGCTCTGCTGTTCACGGCGGTGGCGCTGGGTTCGGCGCTCGTCGTGTATTCCCACGGCTACACCGCGAACCCGCTGGCTCGGGACATGGGTTTTCTCGACTGGGTGCGCGGCAAATGGAACCCGGCCACCGGCCTGGGCTATGAGAAGAACTACTGGGCGCTGTGGCCGCTGCGGCCTCGCGACTGGGCGTATGGCCTTTACTCGGCCTTTTTGGCCGGGCCGCCGTATCGCTATGACGACCCGGGTTGGCTCGCGCCGGTCAGGGCCGCAGTGGCGGCGGGAGTGGCCGGAGCGATGGCGCTCTATGCCTTGAGGCTGCCGCGGCTCTTCCGGGAGGACGGCCGGGTGCACGCATTTTTACTCCTCTTCATTATCCCGCACGCGGCCTTCACCCTGGTCTGGGACCCGCGCTACTTCGAGCTCAAGTCCGCGCTGCTTCCGTTTTTGTGGCTTGCTGCGTCGCTTGGCCTGGCCGACGCCAGAAGGACGCTCACGCCGGCTTGGTCGCGCGTCGCGGCGGCGGCGGCCATCGCGCTGGCCGCCGGGCTGTTCGCGCACAATTTTATCAGTTCGATCCGCCCAGGGTCCGATCCTGCGCGCAACCCCGACCTCACCCGTGCCCGGTTCGTGGAAAATAACACGCCGCCGGACGCGGTCATCTATATCGCTGGCGTGGGGAGCGGCTACAACATCGGCAAGATCTACCTGCCCTACTTCGCAGTGCGGCGGACGCGGGTGGTGGACTTTTTGCTGGCGCGCTCAGAGCGGCCATTCCCCGCTCCGCTCGCGCAATCGCTCGCCGCCGATCAGGGGCACCTGGTGTTCGTCCTTTCCGAGCTGGTCGAGCCGGGGCCGGCCCTGGACGGACTGGCCGCGCGCAAGGTGAAGCCGGAAGAGGTGGCCGGGTTCTTCAAGTCGCTCGGTCTTGAAAAGACCGCGGCCATGCCCGACGGTTTTGCGCTCTATCGTGTTACGTTCCGGCGCTGATGAATGCTTGTTGGTTGGCGGGCGGCGGACGTAGTAGTATGTTCGGCGGGAAATTTTTGCAAGGAGTCTGGATCATGCGAAGAAAATTGACGCTGCTTGCGCTCGTTTTATTGTCTGGTATAGCTTCGCTGGCCGCGGTGACGTATTCACCCGTGGTGCAGGTGGTGCCGGGGCCCACGCTTCCGGCCGAGGTGAAGTGCCTGCGGTCGAACAACAACCTGGACCTGGCCCGTTTCGACGGGCGGCTGTTCCTGGCGTTCCGCACGGCGCCGACGCACTTCGCCGGGACCAAGACGCATCTTTACATCGTGTCCTCGGCTGACGAGGGCAAGACCTGGGATTACGAGGCCGAGGTGTTCATGGGCTCGGACATGCGCGAGCCGAGACTTTTGCCGCTCGGCGGCAAGCTGATGTTCTACTTCTTCCAGGCGGGCAAGAACCCGCTGGGGTTCTCGCCCCGCTTCGTTTTCGCGATGGAGCGGAAGAGCGAGGGGCAATGGACGGAGCCACGGAAGGTGTTCCAGCCGGGATGCATTCTGTGGCGGGCCAAGGTGCGCGACGGCAAGGCCTATACGACGGCTTATTGCGGCGGCGACCAGGAATACACCGGCGGCAACGCGGCCATTGAGATATATCTGCTGACCACGACGAACGGCTATGATTTCACTCCGGTGAACCCGGCGCATCCGGTCAGCGCCACCGGCGGCTCCGAGACCGCGTTCGAGTTCGACGCCGACGGGACTCTCTACCTCACGGTGCGCAACGAGGGCGGCGACGGCAAGAGCTGGGGCAGCAAGGTGTGCAAGGCGTCTCCCGAGGACCTCTCGACCTGGACCTGCGCGATCACGCCCATGAAGTACGACTCGCCGCTCATGTTCCGCCGCGGCGCCGACATCTACCTGATCGCGCGGCGCAACATTGACGGCGCGTTCGACAAGGAGGACCGGCGGCTGCCGGACTCGGTCGAGACGCTCTACTACATGGCGCGTTACTGGTGGACGCCCAAGCGCACGGCGCTCTACCAGCTCGACAAGCAGAGCCTGACCCTGGCCCCGCTCCTCGATTTCCCGACGCGCGGCGACACCGCCTTCCCCGGGCTCGTGCCCGTTGACGATAACCACTATCTCATGTACAACTACTCGTCCGACCCCGAGGGCAAGGACCGGGTCTGGATGTCGGGCCAGCTTCACCAGACCTTCATTTACTCGACGGTCATATCGTTCGATTAATCTTAACGTGCTGGTTCGCAAGCGGGGCAGCGGGACAGGAGTGTCCCGCCTACCGATCGCAGCCGTGCGCGGTGCGGAGAATGATGTCGTCCTGGGTCACGCGGTCGAGCTGGGTGAAGAGTGCGGAGTAGCCGGCGACGCGGACCACGAGGCCGGCGTAATTTTCCGGGTCCTGTTGGGCCTTCCGGAGCTGGTTGGCGGAGACGACGTTGTGCTGGACGTGGAGGCCGCCCTGCTTGAAGAAGGCGCGGTTCAGGGCCGCGAACTTTTCCAGGTTCCGGTCGCCGGCCATGAGCGCGGGATCAAAGGTCATGTTGAGCACGTAGCCGTTGGTGACCTTGACGCTGTCCACCTTGGACACGGAGCTCATGACCGCGGTCGGGCCTTTAAGCTCGCGGCCGCGGCGGGGCGAGACGCCGGCCGCGCGCGGCTCGCCTTTTTTGCGGCCGTCGGGGGTGGCGCCGGTGAAGATGCCGAACGCGAGGTGCGCGCTCATGCCGTAGATGCCCGGCGCGTACTTTCCTCCCCGGTAGTTCGTGAGCCTTGACACTTCCTCGCAATAGATCGCCGCGGCCTTCTTCGCCATCTGGTCGGCCTCGTCATCGTCGTTGCCGTACTTGGGCGCGCGGGTGAGCAGCATCTGGCGGAGCGGCTCGGCGCCCGCGAAATTATTTGTAAGCGCAGCGGCCAGTTCTTCCATCCTGACCTTGCCCTCGTCGAACACCAGCTTCTTCACGGCGGCCAGAGAGTCGGCCACGTCGGCCAGGCCCACGGCCTGGGGCCCGGTGAAGTTATGGCGCGCGCCGCCCCAGGTGACGTCCTGGCCGCGCTCGACGCAGTCGTCAATGGTTGACGAGATGAAGGGCGTGGGCTTGAGCTCCGCGAGCGCGCGGTCGCAGTATTGCATGGCCTCGCCCATGCGCGCGACCGCATGCGCTACCTGTTTCCGGTAGGCGCTGATGAGGTCGTCAATGCTCTTGAAGCCGCGGGGGTCGCCGGTGCGCGGTCCGATGCCGCGGCCGCGGAACATGGTGTACAGCTCGCGGTAAGGGATGCGGAGCCGGCGGCCCATGCCCGCGAAGTAGCGGAGCAGCATCTTGTAATGGGGCCAGCGGCCGCCCGGCGCGCCGCGGCGGGGCAGAGTGTACGGCCCCATGCGGCGGGCCAGATATTTCCAGTCGGCGAGGAAGTCGAGGCCGTCGCCGTTATAGAGCGCGAGCTCGAGGCAGCGGGCGATGTTAACGAGGTTGGAGTCGGTGGAGGCGAAGGTCCCGCCGGTGGTGGTCGGCTCGACGCAGCCGACGATGGCGTAGTCGCGGGCCTCGCCGAGGGGGACGGCCTTGTGCTCCATTCCCGGCACGATCACAGCGTCGTTGAACAGCGCCATCATGGCGCCGCGCCGCACCGCGTCCATCACCTTGAGCGTGAATTCGGGAGGCGTATTTTCATGGAAGCGCACGGCGAGGTTCGGGCTCACGGTGCGGATGCGGTCAAAGGCTTCGAGGAAGAGGCGGGTGAGATCGTTGGTGGCGTCGGCGCCAGTGGCATCCGTGCCGCCGATGGTGAGGCTCTGGGCGATAGGCGGGCCGGAGGTCACGGACAGGAGCACGGTATCGAGCACGTTCACGACTTCGCTCATCTTGATAAAGAGGCACTCGATCAGCTCGCGCGCGTGGTCAGGGGTGATGCGGCCGGATTCGAGATCGCGCCGGTAAAATGGGAAGAGCAACTGATCGAGGCGGCCGGGACGCGGTCGCAGGCAGAGGCGATGCGAAGGAGCTCGGCGTTGCGCTGCTGATCGCTCTCAGCCGCCGCCAGCCGCCGAGCTTCCGCCGCGAAGCGTGCGGAAAAGGCGATGGCCGCGTCCGAGGTGATGGTGACGGCTTGCCAGAAATCTTTTTGCCTGGCGTCCGCGCCGTTCGCGCTCTCCAGCTTTTTTGCGGCTTCGTCCCGGATCCCCGCGAAGCCTTTCTTGAGCAGGTTGGGGTTGCCGACGATGAAGTGTCCGATGCCGTTCGCGAATTCGGCCTCCACGCTGAACATGAGGGTGTAGACGTCGCGCTGAAGGTCCGGGGGCATGAGCGACATGGCGCGGTCCCAGGCGGAGCGGCCGCGCCAGTAGGGGATGATTTTCCGGAGCTCGCGTTTTTCCGTGTCGCCCACGGAAAAGGGCTGGATGGGCCTTTGCTCCCAGGTGTCGAGCTGGGTGGCGATGGCCAGCGATTTGGTTTCCGGGAAGAGCGGAGCGCCGCGGAGCTTGCTGGTCCGGTTGCCCACGATCAGCTCATCATCGCGGATCAAGATGCTCATGTGTTCGAGCACGTTCTTGAGGGCGAGCGCATTGCGGACGACCCGCGGCCTGCCTTCGCCCGCTTTTTGGGCCTCGGTCCAGAGCACGGCCCGCTCCGCGCAGACCTGGAAGGGCGCGGCGAGCAGCCTTGCTTTCAGCCTCTCGGTCCGGGTCTCCATCTTCTTCCTATTGTAATTAACCAGGCCCGGCCCGGCAACCGTGAGATTTTATGAACCGCGGAGACGCAGAGAACGCAGAGAAAGAATTTCTTTTATTAACTCTG
>DATKZS010000121.1:0-37499 GCA_035527835.1 bacterium | reverse complement strand
TCCTTAATGAACTTGACTCTTTCTTCCATGGCACATGTCTCCTTCCACGGCATGACAAAACCTCCTGTCTTGATCATGCCGAGAGTGTAACCCATGTGCCTGGTTCATTGTGTTACCTATGTACCTGGATCGGACCATTCTACAGCCCGGGGTGTGAACCCCAGGAATGGAGATCATTCAATCCTTTAAAGCGCTGAAAGCGCGACATAGAACGAGTCCTGATAGCAAGCGAGCTGTTTTATGCCGCGCTTTCAGCGCTCCAATGATTTCTCGACGGCGCGTTCCTGGGGTTCACACCCCAGGCTGGAGAATAACGCGCTTTCAGCGCTGATTGGCCGCGTTTCGCCACATGAAATGGACTAAGGAAACGCCGCCCGGGCGGCGATATATAAACTTGAAACAAATGTCATAGAAGGAGGAAGCCATGAAGGAATTTAAATCCGCCGCCGACATCCTGGACTTCGCCGTGGAGCGGGAGGAAGAATCGTACACGTTCTACATGAGCCTCGCCAAGAGCTCGAAGCGGCCGGGCATGAAGGACCTCTTCGAGCAGTTCGCCAAGGAGGAGAAGGGGCACAAGGCCAAGATCCTCGACATCAAAAAGGGCAAGCTCATGGCTTCGGCTCCCAAGAAGATTGCGGACCTCAAGATCTCCGACTATTTGGTGGACGTGAAGCCCGGCAAGGACCTCGACTACCAACAGTCCCTCATCCTCGCCATGAAAAAGGAGAAGATGGCCTTCAAGCTCTACACCAACCTGGCCGCCGTCGCCCCCGCCGAGGCCCTCAAGAACCTGTTCCTCTCCCTGGCCCAGGATGAGGCCAGGCACAAGCTCCGCTTCGAGATCGAGTACGACGATATGGTCATGACCGAGAATTAAAGAATTTTTTAAACCGCGGAGGCGCAGAGAACGCAGAGAATAAATTCTTTTCAAGAAGAAGTATGGTTAATGTTGACTTGGAACGGTGAGAAAATGTTACGTCTTATTTCAATAATAATTCTCTGCGCTCTCTGCGCCTCTGCGGTTAATAAAATATTATCAGGACTGGTGCCATGCCTAAGTTCATCGTTATAGGCGGTGACGCCGCCGGAATGAGCGCGGCATCCCGCGCAAAAAGGAAGCAGCCCGGCCTCGATGTCGAGGTCTTCGAAAAGAGCTCGTTCGTGTCCTACGCCGGATGCGGCATCCCCTACTTCGTCTCCGGCGTGGTGCATGAGCTCGAAGACCTCCTGGCCGTGCGCATCGAGGACTTCGAGAAAAAGCGCGGCATCAAAGTGAACCTCCGTCATGAGGTCACCAGGATCGTTCCCGATAAAAAGATCGTTGTTGTCAAAAACCATGAGACCGGCCGGGAGCTTACGGCTCCCTACGACCACCTCATCATTTCCACCGGCGCCTCTCCCCGCACCCCTCCCGGCATTGACGACGGCCTGCCGGGCGTTTTCTCGGTCCGGGGCCTGGCCGAGGCCGCGGAGCTGAAAAAATATCTCGCCATCAATTCGCCGAAAAGGGGCCTGATCCTGGGCGCCGGCTACATCGGCCTGGAAATGGCCGAGGCCCTGGCCGCTGTTGGAATGGAAATCACCATGGTCCAGCTGCCGGACCGCGCCATCAACTCCATGGAACCCGAGATCTCGGATGCCGTGGCCAAGTCCTTGAACGAACACGGCGTCAAACTCATCACCGCCGCCACTGCGGAAAAAATCGAGCGCGACAACAAAGGTAAGCTCACGCTGTCGCTTAGCAACAATGAAAAATTCACCGCCGACCTCATGGTCATCGGCATCGGCGTCACACCCAATTCCGGTCTGGCCGCGGACGCCGGCCTCGAGCTCGGCGCCAGGAACTCCATCAAGGTGGACCGCCGCCAGCGCACCTCGGCCCCCGACGTCTATTCCGCCGGCGACTGCGCCGAGCACTACCACCGCCTGCTCGGACGGAACGCCTACATCCCGCTGGCGCTCACCGCGAATCGCGCCGGACGCGTGGCCGGCGATAACGTGGCCGGAGTCCCCTCCGAGTTCCCCGGCATGTTGGGCTCCGCCGTGTCCAAGGTCTTTGACCTCGCCATCGCCCGCACCGGCCTCTCCATGAAGGAATGCGCCGAGCTCGGCCTCGACGTCAGAAAGGCCGTGGTCGAGACCGCCTCCCGCGCCCATTACTATCCCGGCGGCTCACGCATCACCAATGTCCTCATCGTCGAGAACAAGACCAATAAATTATGGGGCGTCCAGATGGCGGGCAAGGACGGAGTCGCCGGACGCATCAACACCTGGGCCACCGCAATCGCCGCCGGCATGACCCTTAACCAGATCTACGACCTCGACCTCGCCTATGCGCCCCCCTTCGCCACCGCCTGGGAGCCCATCCTCATCGCCAGCGAGGTCGCGGCGAAAGTGAAGAAATAAGAGAACCACCAAGACACCAAGGGAACAAAGATGACAAAGGAAAGAAAAATAAATATTTTCTCTGTGTTCTTTGTTCCCTTGGTGTCTTGGTGGTTCTCTTTCTCTTAAAAAAGTCCTTGACTTCCCCGAAACAGCAAGTATAATTAATAGCCGTGATCATGAACCCGTCAGCGACTACTCAGACCACCCAGACCGGCGCGGCCAATAAGCGGCGCGCCCGGCCAGGGCCTGACTGTCGCTGACAGTCAATGGCGCGAACCGGGCCGCTTGGAAAACCAGGCGGCTTTTTTTATGGCCGGAAACAGCGAACGCGCCTCATCATGCGGTGGTTACGGCTCACGGCCAATGGCCGGAGCATTAATAAGAAAGGGAGGAATTAATATGGAAGCGCCCACTTCACACAAAGAGCTGAAAAAATGGGTAGAGGAAATGGCCCGCATGTGCAAGCCCGACAAAATCTACTGGTGCGACGGCTCGGATGAAGAGGCCGAGGCACTCAAGCGCGAGGCCCTCGCCTCCGGCGAGCTCATCGAGCTGAACCAGGAATTCCTCCCCGGTTGCGTGCTCCATCGAACCGCGCTCAACGACGTGGCCCGCACCGAGGACCTCACCTTCATCTGCACCGACAAGAAGGAAGACGCCTCGCCCGTCAACAACTGGAAGAGCCGGGAGGAAGGCTACGCCGAGGCCCGCGAGTTCTTCAAGAACTCGATGAAGGGCCGCACCATGTACGTCGTCCCCTTCAGCCTGGGCCCCGTCGGCTCTCCCTTCGCCAAGTACGGAGTCGAGCTAACCGACTCCATCTACGTCGTCCTCAACATGCGCATTATGACCCGCATGGGCAAAAAAGTCCTCGACGCCCTCAACAAGAACGGCTCCTTCACCCGCTGCCTCCATTCCAAGGCCCAGCTCGACCTCAGCAAGCGCCGCATCCTCCACTTCCCCGAGGACAACACCATCTGGAGCGTCAACTCCGGCTACGGCGGCAATGTCCTGCTCGGCAAAAAATGCCTCGCGCTCCGCATCGCCTCCTGGCTCGCCAAGAAGGAGGGATGGCTCGCCGAGCACATGCTGATCGTGGGAATCGAGGAGCCGGGAGGGCACACCGAGTACATCGCCGCCGCCTTCCCCTCCGCCTGCGGCAAGACCAACCTCGCCATGCTGGTCCCGCCCGAGGGCCTGCGCTCCAAGGGCTACCGCATCTGGACCGTCGGCGACGACATCGCCTGGCTCCGCGTCGGGCAAGACGGAAGACTCTGGGCCATCAACCCCGAAGCCGGGTGCTTCGGCGTCGCTCCCGGCACCAACGCCAAGACCAACCCCAACATGATGGCCGCCATCAGGAGGAACACCATCTTCACCAACGTCGTGCTCCGCGACGACAACACCGTGTGGTGGGAGGGCCACGACGACCCGCCGCCCGTCGAGGCCTGGGACTGGACCGGGAAGCGATGGTCGCCCGACATCAAGGACGGAAAAGGCAACCCCGTCCCCGGCGCCAACGGCAACTCCCGCTTCACCGTCTCCATTGACCAGGTCCCGACGCGCTCCAACCGCCTCAACAAGCTCGACGGCGTGCCCATCTCCGCCTTCATCTTCGGCGGACGGCGCTCCCGCTTAGCCCCCCTCATCTACCAGGCCTACAACTGGCAGCACGGCGTCTTCGTCGCCGCCGCCATGGCCTCCGAGCGGACCGCCGCCCAGTACGGAAAGCAGGGCGAGGTCCGCCGCGACCCCATGGCCATGCTCCCCTTCACCGGCTACAACATGGGCGACTACTTCCACCACTGGCTCGACATGGGGATGCGCGTCCCTAATCCCCCGCCCGTCTTCCTCGTCAACTGGTTCCGCCAGGACGACGACGGCAAGTACCTCTGGCCCGGATTCGGCGAAAACCTCCGCGTCCTCGAATGGGTCCTCCAAAGACGACGCGAGGAAGTGCCCGCCGTCCAGACCCCCATCGGTTACATGCCCAACGAAGGCGCGCTCGACATGACCGGGCTCAACCTGCCCAAATCCACCATGGACAAGCTCTTCGAGATTGACCAGCAGGGATGGCTCAAGGAATGCGACGACATCGAAGCGTTCTTTAAATCGCTGGGCTCTCGCATGCCCGAGCGACTCTTCGAAGAGCTCGAGGAAACCCGCTACCGCCTCCGCCACCTGTGCGGAAGGCAGGGAAGGTTCCACATGGCCTGGTGAACGGCGCCATATTCGGGAGAATGGGTTCGCACAGAGACACAGAGAACACGGAGATATATAATTCATTTTCTGACCTCTGTGTTCTCTGTGCCTCTGTGCGAGTACAAAAGGCAGGATCAACATGATATACTCCCTGTAAAACTCACCACGAGGTGAACCATGTCCGACCGCGAAGAAAAAGATTTCCACCGCCGCTCCTTCATGAGCTCCGCCTGCTGCGCCGCCGCCTTGGCCGCGCTCGCGCCCCGGGCCTTTGCCGGGCAAAACGACCCCGAGGGCGAGGCCAGGGTCAAGGAGCACGTCGCGTCGCTCGACTCCGGCCTTGACCCGCTGCCACCGACCCGCCTCTATCCCGACATGCCCCGAGCCGTGGTCGCCGCCCGCGGAGTCACGTCCTCCATCGAGGACGCCGTCCGCGAGGCCGTCATCGCCGCCGGCGGGCTCGACGAGATCGAGCGCGGCCAGACGGTCATGATCAAGCCCAACATGACCGGGCCCGCCATCAAGGATAAATACCCCGGCCGCATCACCACCGATCCCGAGGTAGTCCGCGCCGTCATCCGCATCTGCCGCGAGCGCGGCGCCTCGAAAATCTACGTCGGCGACCGCGGCATGTTCTGGCCCAACACCGCCATCCACACCACCGGCATCGCCAAAGTCTGCAAGGAAGAGGGCGCCATCACCTATCCCTGGAACAAGTCGCCCTACGTCCTGTTCCGGCCCGGCAAGCGCCACTGGTCGCAAGGATTCCACATCCCCGAAATCCTCACTCAAGTGGACCACTTCATCAACGTGCCGCTCCTCAAAAACCACGGAGCCCTGAATCCAGGCGCCGACTACACCTGCTGCCTGAAATCATTCGTCGGCGTCTGCATGCCCAAGGACCGACACCAGGGAGGCGCCGACGAGCTCCACGCCAGGAACATCGGCGAAAAAATCGCCGAGCTCAACCTCAGCTTGAAGCCCACCATCAACATCGTGGACGCCGTCGAGATCATGGTCTCCGGCGGACCCGACGGCCTCTCCAAAAAACGCAGCGTCTGGGCGCGCCCCAACATCATCCTCGCCGGGAAGGACCGCGTGGCCTGCGACTCCCTCGCCGTCGCCATCCTCAAGCGCTACGGCGCCGAAGCCAAGGTCGGGAACGACTACATCAACAAATCCGTCTGGGACCAGGTCCAGATCTACTACGCCGCCGAGCTCGGCATAGGCCAGGCCGACCCCGCAAACATCACCATCGAGGACATCAACGTCCCCCTGATGGACGAGATCAGGGACAACTGGGCGTGAATGGAAGAGAGTAGCAAGTAGCCCGTAGCCGGTAGCCAGGGAAAATCGGTCCAAGAAAACCGCGCCAAGACCGCCGAGGAATTATCTATTCCGATTGTCCCGGAGGGACATCCCGAAATTAGCCCGGGAATTCATTCCTGGGAACGCGATAATAAATATCCTTTCCAAGTCCCGGAGGGACGGACGAACCTCTTAGAGCGGCAAGACGCTACTTTCATTGCGCTGGCGCAACCCACATCAACACGTTCTTGACAACCCATTCCCGATGGTCCATCATCTAATTTGTATGGGGAAACCGCCATGAATTACAGGATTGTTCTTGTCGAGAGCGAAGAAGGTTTTGCCGTGAGCTGCCCGGCCTTGCGTGGTTGCCATTCCCAGGGAGCGACCCGCGAGGAAGCCATCGAAAACATCAGGATCGCCATCCGCGAGTGGCTCGAAGCCGAGGAAGCGGAAACCAACTCATTCACCTTGACCGAAGAAACCGTCAACGTCTGACCATGCCCAAGATACCCGGAATAAACAACGATCAGGCCGTGAACGCCCTGGAAAAAGCCGGGTTCAAAGTCATCAGGCAGGGCAAGCATATCATCATGTCCGACGGCATCGTCCGCCTCACCATCCCCCGCCACAATCCCATCAACGCCTACACCATGGGCGCAATCGCCCGCGACGCCGGCCTTAGCCCCGAAGAATTCAAGAAGCTCCTGTAAAAACCAGCGCCCTTGAACCTGTCCCGGAGGGACGGTCGAACCTTTTAAAACGGCATGACGACGCTTCAGTCCTCGAGTTGATCCAGGATCTCTAATAGCTCCTGGTTCCCCGGAATGTCGGACATGGAATGGCCGTAATGGACAAAGCGGGCCACGCCCTTCCGGTCCACCAGCACCTGCGCGGGCATGCGACCGAGCTTGAACAGCTTGATCTCCTGGCCGTAGAGCTTGAGCACGGAATGCGCCGGATCGGGCAGGCCCGTGAACGGCAGCGACTCCTTGGCCCAGTACTCACGAAATGCCTCCGCCTTTTCCGGACCCACCACCACGATCTCCGCGTCCCGCTTCACGAACTCCTCATGTCCCTGGCGCAACTGCGCCATGTGCCGGCGGCAGAACGGTCACATGAATCCCCGGTTGAACACAAGCACCACCCGCTTTTGCCCCGCCTGCTCCCCCAGCCTGAACTCCCGCCCCGCAAAATCCGTGAGCGTGAAATCAGGCGCCTTCATGTTTAACTCCACCTTAGGCATTCCTTTTTCCTCCTTTTTATCAATACTCTTCTTCCGGCCTTCGTCCCCTTGGTGTCTTTGTGGTATTCTTCTCTTCTCTTCTCTTCTTACTTCGCCTCCTTGCTCACCTCGATCCCCAGCTCATGCAATTTATTGAACAGCGTCTTGTACGACACCCCTAGCGCCCGCGCCGCCTCCATCTTGTTGTAGTAACACTGCGCCAGGGCCTGCAGAACTATGATCCGCTCGAACTTTTTCAGCTCGTCCTTGAGCGTGCCGACCTTTCCCCCGGAACCGACGAGCGAAGGGGGCAGGCCCGGAGGCGGTGGGGCCGGCGCGGGCGGTTTCTGGCGGCGGGGCAGGGGCGGTTGCTCGATGGGCGGCTCCGGCTTGCGGGGTATGGCCAGCGGGTCGCCGGCCATGCGCTCGGCCGGGTCGCCGGGGATGATGAGGCGCGCGAACACGGTCCAGCCCTCGACCACGTGCTCCAGCTCCCGGATGTTGCCCGGCCAGTGGTACGCCTGCAAGCGCATGAGCTGCGCGCCCGAGAGCTCCTGAAAGCCCGTGCCGTGCTTCTTCGAGTACTTGCGGTTGAAGTGCTCACTGAGCGCCGGGATGTCGTCCTTCCGGTCCCGGAGCGGCGGGAGCTGGAGCTCAACCACGTTCAGGCGGAACAGGAGGTCCTTTCTGAAATCGCCCGCGTCGGCCATGGCCGCGAGCTCGCGGTTGGTCGCCGCGATCACCCGGATGTCAACCTTCACATTGCGCGTGCTCCCCAGCGGCGAGAACTCCTTCTGCTCCAGCACCCGTAACAGCTTGGCCTGCGCCGACGGAGTCAGGTCGCCCACCTCGTCCAGGAACAGCGTGCCCCCGTCCGCCAGCTCGATCTTCCCCGCCTTCCGCTGGTGCGCACCCGTGAACGCCCCCCGCTCAAAACCGAACAGCTCCGACTCGAACAAGGTCTCCGGCAGCGCCGCGCAGTTTATCGAGATCATCGGCCCGTCCCGACGCCCGCTCTTCATGTGGATCGCCCGCGCCACCAGCTCCTTGCCCGTGCCCGAATCCCCCGTGATCAGCACCGTGGCCGACGTCGCCGCCACCTTCTCGATCAGCTCGAACACGCTCCGGATCTTCACGCTCCGCCCCAGCATCTCCATGTCCTTGTAAGCGCCCGAAAGACGCGGCCCCGAAAACGCGGCCTCAGCCACCATTCCCGAAGCCTCCAGCGCCTGCCGCACCGCCGCCACCAGCGCCTGGTTCTCGAACGGCTTCACAATGAAGTCCGCCGCCCCGCCCTTCAACGCATCAACCGCCGTGTTCACGTCCCCATGCGCCGTGATAATCACCACCGGAAAATTCCGACCCTCCTCCTTAAGCGTCCGCAACACCTCCATCCCCTGAATCTTCGGCAGCCGCAGATCCAATATCATCAAATCCGGCGCATTCCCCCGCGCCATCGCCATCGCCGCCTCCCCATCCGCCGCCGTCTCCACCCCAAACCCCTCCATCGCCAGCAGGTCCTTCAACAGCTCCCGCATGTTCTTCTCATCATCAACCACCAAAATCCTGTGAGCCATGGCTTTCTCCTTAAGAGATTATTTTTTCTGCCGCAGATGAACACAGATGAACGCGGATTTACTTTTCCCTCAAGGCCGGTTCACCGGCCTTCCCGCCCCGGCTGATAGGCCCGTGCTTTATCTTGTTACCCAAAATCATTTTCCCTTGCCTGCATTGTCCGGGCACGGCGTATCCCGGTCATTAATCAGATTATAGGGCTTCCCCTCCTCCGTGATATACCAGATGTCCATGCAGGGATCGTCGTCGAGGTTCCCGGCCACCACCGAAACGAAATGGTCTTTATCGCCGCGTGGAATTAAATCAGGTCTGCCCGCATCCGTCATGACCTTTGCAAGCTCGGATTCAGTGGGTGAAGGAAACTCATGTCCCCAACAGTCTTTTTTCGCGGTGGCTACATAGCCTGGGCCAACAAACCAGGTATAGCAGAGGTGGTTTTGAGGCACTTCTATCTCGGCATCTATCAATCTGTGTGATCCGTCATAATAAGTCCCAAAAAAATGATGATAATTCTGTTGAAAACGTAAGATAGTTTTTAAATCACCAACTGCGATATTCATTGATGCGCTGGCTTGGAATCTCATGAAGTCAGGAATGGCAATCATTGTGAGAACAAATATGATACAGGCAATTATTGCCCAAAAATCCCATGAACCACCCGTTTTATAGACCTTTCGCGCCCCCATTAAATCACTTGATCCATTACCTGGAAGATGTTTCCATAAATGCTTTGCAACATAGATTAGTCTGCTGATGGTTGGAATCAAACGTGGTGCAGTGACGCGGTATGAACGATAGATATCCTTTGATCCGAAAACCAGGTCTCTTTCCTCCTCCCAGACCAGGAAAAGGATCATGAACCCGAAGATGACAGCATTGAACAGGCCCCACGACGAGCCTCGCATCCAGCTTGCCGAAAAGGACATGCCGATTGCCGCTAATAGCTGAGGGTGGCGGACGACTGAATAGGGACCGTTTACCTTGATAGGATCATCGGGTCGTCTGAACAACAGCGATGTTCTTATTCCCAGATATAGAATGCTCCAGAATCCGAATAAGAAAAATGCCACGAACATTCCGCCGTAAATTACAACGCACCATTTGCCCATCGCCAGGGCGATAAATGTGACCAGCCAGAAAAGAAACACCAATGCGCGGAAAAAACCGATGAAGGCCATCAGCAGGAACGGAACCAGAATAAAATAGATCTGCCAATCTCCGAAAAAATCCAAAGTATTACGGTCCCAGGCCAGGATTTCCAGCCAGCCGAACGAAAGGACCAGAATGGACAACGGTCTGATGATCCCGGAAAAGACCATATACCGCTGGCTCCTGTCCTGCCCGATCCGGTGCGTAAACCTGGTCGTCCAGAGCATGGCCGTGCCCAGGAGCAGGATGAAGGGGTCAAAGTAGATCGGTAGCAGCGGCTGATAGTGAAATACCAGGAATACCGGAACTGGAAGAAGCATCTTATTTGACCTCCCCTTTAGTAAAACCTTCTCCGCGTCCTCTGCGTCTCCGCGGTAAAATCAATTCTTTAATCCCCGACCCCGTTTTAACGGGATTCTCGATAAAAAGGATTTATCCATTTCTTGCCGCCATCATTGGCTGAAGCCGGGAAACGAGAAGGACGTTGAAACGCCCTCCCATGCCTCTCCGCCGCCCCGTACCAGCCATAAATGGCTGGCCTGCACTCCGAGGCGTAAGCCCGATGAATCGGGCTCAGTAATCCAAAATATCATCTTATCTGTGTTCATCTGCGTTCATCCGTGTTCATCTGCGTTAAAAAATTACCCCTCCCCTTGCATCACCACCTTGAACCTCGCTCCCCCTTCCTCTCCCGTCTCCGCCTCGATCCTTCCCCCGTGCGCTTCCACCACTGACTTGACGATGGCGAGGCCGAGGCCGGTGCCGGCGGGACGGGTGGAGTGGAAGGGCTCGAAGATGTGGGGGAGGAGGGAGGCGGGGATTCCGGGGCCGGTGTCGGAGACGGTTATAATGATGGCACTGTTATGATTTTCGGTGCCGACGCGCAGTGTGCCCTTTCCGTCCATGGCCTGGATGGCGTTGATGAAGAGGTTATAGAGCGCACCCTGGAAGCGGGCGGGGTCGAGGCTGAGGATGGGGGATGCGGCGCGGAGCTCGCGGACGATGGTGAGGCCGGGTTTTGGTTCGAGGAGCGCGAGGGTCTTTTCGATGAGGTCGTGAAGGTTGACGGTCTCGCGGATGAGCGGCGCGCGGCGGGCGAGGTCGAGGAGGCTTTTCACGCGCTGGTCAATTATATCAGCTTCCTCGGCGATGATGGTTAGCGCCTTGTCGAGCTTTTCCGCGGGCAGGTCTCCGCGCTCGCGGGCCTCGCGGAGCATCTGGGTATAGCCCTTGATGGGTCCCAGAGGGTTCTTGATCTCGTGCGCGACCTTGGCCGCGAGCTCGCCGATCAAGGCGAGGCGCTGCGCGCTCTCCAGCCGCTCGCGCGACTCCTTGAGCTCCTGTTCGTACCGCTTAAGCTTCGCCTGATACTCGATCTTTTCGGGGAAGAACTCGCGGTCCACCCAGGCCTGGATCCGGTCGCGGGACGCCACGAAGGCGTAGGCCGATACCAGGCAGAACGCGACCAGGGCCACGAAGGCAAAGGCCGAGACCTGGAAGTCGAACAGGCGCGAGGCCAGGTAAATCCCGATGAAGATGACGCCGGTCAGGACCACGGTATAGACGAGGTACAGGATGCCGCGCGAGAGCACCTCCTCGACCTCCACCCTTTTGAACCGCACCGCGTAATACAGCATCAGCTCCGCGGACAGCGCCACCGGCAGTTGCAGGTTCGGCCGCGGCAGGCGCTCGAGGGCCACCGCGACGAACGTGTAAACCATCATCAGGATGAAGGGCACGGCCGACGCGTACAAAATGAAGCGCGCTTCCTCGCGCCTTGCCTCCGCCTTGAGCGCCGTTCTAAGCTCCATGAAGCCGGTCAGATAAAAGCCGGCGAAGTAAAGCGACGCCGCGGCCACCTGGAACGCCGAGACGATCATGAGCCCGTCGCGGGAGAGATGCATCATCTGGTCGAGGTTCGCGATCACGTTCATGAGCGCGACGGCCACGATCATGCTGACGAGGGTGGAGCGGGCGAGCGGCCGGCCGGACAGGTAAAAGCCGAACGCCATGAAGACGGCGGGCACGATGGTCACGCCGGCAAACCCGGCCCGCAGCCCCAGCCCGCGCATGTGCTCCGGCAATATAAAATACAGCATCGAGCCCAGGCACCACAGCCCGGCCGCCAGCGCGAAGGCGGCGAAGAAGCGGTGCTGCCGGTGGCCCCTAGCCTTGAGCAGGGCGAACACGCCGAGGAGCACGTTCACCTCGAACACCACGAGCGGCGGCAGCAGCCTCAGTTCCATCATCGTCAACTCACCCGCGATTAAATATCAGCAATTCCCGCGCCAACAACTTCCTAAAAATTATCATCAGTCTAATCGCCAAGTTAGCCCCCTCCAGGCTAAGACATGATTGTATCTTGAAAAAATTTATATGTAAAATTTTACATAGCTCTCCGATGCCAGATGAAAATAGTTACAATAGAATGAATTGTCTCGGCGGCGGCGACGGGGTATGATGGAACTATGCGGGGACGGGAGCGGAGATGGATGTAACGCCATACGCGGTGCTGGTGTTGGCGCTGTGCGTCTCGCACCTGGTGCAGGGGATCACGGGTTTCGGGGCGGTGGTGCTGGCGCTGCCGCTTTTGACTTTTTTCTTTCCGCTGAAGGTGCTGGTTCCGGCGCTGGTGGTCGTGAATTTTTTACAGGCGGGCTGGTTCACGGTTACGGAGCGGCGGCACATCTCGCGGGCCCATGCGCGTTCGCTGGTGCTGCTGTCTCTGGCCGGTCTGCCGCTGGGGTGGGCGGTTTATGAGTGGCTGCCGGCGGAGTCGCTGAAGATCGCGCTGGGCGTAGTGGTCACGGCGGTGGCTCTGTGGAACTTGTTCGGGCTCAAGCTCTCTCGTCCGTTGCCGCTGGTTTTATATCACGCGATTAATTTCGCGGGTGGGTTCGCGCAGGGCTCGCTGGTGTGCGGCGGTCCGTTCCTGGTGATCTACGCGGCGCGCATGGTTCCGGAAAAGTCCGAGTTCCGGGCCACGCTCTCGGTGGCCTGGCTCGTGCTCAACCTCGTGCTGCTCGTCGTTTACACGGCGACCGGCGCGTGGCAGCGCGAGATGGCGCCGATCATCGGGGCCGCGCTGCCTACCGTGGTCTTCGGCACCGTCCTCGGCATCCGCCTCCACGACCGCATCCCGCAGCAGCCCTTCCGCCTCATGATCTTCGCGGTCCTGCTGGTCTCCGGCCTCGTCCTGCTCCGGCCGCTGGTCTTCAAATGACCCGCCAAGCACCCGGCATGGATTGAACTCAGATCGGGAGGATTTTGCGGGCGGACCGGAATGCTCGATAGCCCATCCTCAGCGACCCTTCCACCGGTAAAAAATAACCGGCGTTGGCGGCCCTTTTAATCAAGATCTTCCTGGCGGCGGGAGGCAGGCGGCGATCCAGGTCACGGTAGAAGGGGAAGAGGAATGACATCATGGTCTTCATCCGTCCGGCGCGGCGGTCGGAAATCCCGAGGATTTTATTTATCTGCGGATTGAAATCTCCCCACTGGTCCAGGGTGCGCGGCTCTTCCATGCCCATCTCCACGCTCTTTTGCCACAGCGGAGTGAAGGGATAGGCCCTGAAGATATTGAAGCTGAAGCCGTGATTTTTATTCCCCTGGTGAATTTCGTCCATGAGGCGCACGGTGCGGGCGAGGTCGTCCCTGGTCTCGCCGGGGAGAATTCCCATCCAGCCGGAGTGGGTGAACATTTTTTTGCCGCCGCACATGAGCATTTTGTCCAGGATTTCCTCGGGTGAGATCATCTTGTTCAGCATCTTCAGGACCCGGTCGGAGCCGGATTCCAGGCCGATGCCCAGGCGGGTGGCGCCGGCCGCGAGGGCCCAGTCCATGAATTCGGAATTGACCACGCCCAGATGGGCCACCGTCATCCACCGGGTCTTCATGTCCTCAATGATCTTGCGCGCCGCGTCAACCTTGCCGAAAGGATTGTCGCAGAGAAGATATACGTTGTTGACGCCGTGGCGTTTTCCGAGCCAGGACAGGACGTCCCTCATGTACTCGGCGCCGTGGGCCCTCCATTTTTGCCGGTTGGGGTTCATGTTGTTGTAGCAGAAGGCGCAGCGGAACGGGCAGCCCCGGGAGAAAGGAATGTGGACGGTGGTGGTGCTCGTCAGCTTGTCGGCATGGACATAAGGAGACCAGTCTATCAGGTCCATTCCGAGTGGAAAGTCGTCAAGGTCGAGGCGCGGTTTTTCGGGCGGCTCGATCTTCAGCTCGTTGTTTTCCCTGTACCCGACGCCGGGTATTTTTTTCGGCGGCTCGCGGTTGGTAATGGCCCCGGCCAGGGCCACGATGGGGACCTCGCCCTCGCCCGCCACCACGTAGTCAACCGCATCCGACTCGAGCACGGTCTCCGGCAGGCAGGTGGTGAAGATGCCGCCCCACACCACGGTCAGACCCATGCCGCGCAGCTTCCGTGACAGCTTGATATCGGGTTTGAGCCCCGGCGATAAAAAGTTGGAAATGCCCACGAACAACGGCCTTTGTTCCTGGACCGCGTCCAGCAGCGGGCGCTCGTCAGGGCCGTGAAGATGGAAAATGCGCACGGGATAGCCGGCCTTTTGCAAGGCGCCGCCCACGTAGAGAATCCCGAAAGGGGGCGGCCCCACCAGCGGCAACGTGGTTTGTGCCGTGCCCCTATGCACAAGATATATTGGAGCGCTTTGTTTCAATTCCAGCGGCCTTTGGTCCCGCGAAAAATCAGGCGGTCCGGCATATATTTGCATAATACTATATACTGCCGTTATTGCGGCGTCAAGGTCATTCCGGAGAGGCGATCACGAGCATGGGGCGCTCCAGCGTCAGGTTGACCCTGGCGGCCGGCTTTTGCTCTTTTGCTTTTATCCTTTCCATCGGCGTCAGGCCGGTCAATGGTTCGGCCTTCGTCCATAGCGCATCCTCGCCTATTCATGAATTACGTTCAAGCGCCGTGGGGTGTCAGTGCAAGCATTGACTCCACTTGCCGGCGGGATAAAATGAGCATTGAAAAAACGAGGAGGAATGACATGCGATTTCGCGCGTTGAAGATGTTTCTGGCCCTTGGCCTGATCGCGGCGGTGGCGGTTGCGGACCCCGGAGCGGGGAGCGGGCTGGAGATCAGAGAGGTTGGCCCAGTGCCGGTGTTGTGGGAGCAGGGTATGCCTTATTTCACGCGGTTCAGCGAGAGCGATCACGGCGCGCTCGACCTCGCGGGCGCGTGGAAGTTCAGGCCGGACCCGGATGACCGGGGAGCGGCGGAGGGGTGGTTCGAGCCGGCGCTGGATGACGCGGACTGGTACGATCACCCGGTGCCGGGATCGTGGAACGCGCGGAGGGAGGAGTGGCTGGACTGCCAGGGCGCGGGCTGGTACCGGACGCGGTTCACGGCGCCGGCCGGGTTCGCGGGGCGGTTCAATCGGCTGGTGTTTGACGGCGTGACTTACCAGGGCGACGTGTATATGAACGGTAAGCTGATCGGTTCGCACCACGGCGGGTTTTCGCGCTGGAGCGTGGACGTGTCGGACGCGCTGGATTACGGCGCGGAGAATTCGCTGGCAATGCGGGTGGACAACCGGCGGCATTATGATTCGCTGCCGGGCCTGAAGTCGCCGGGCGGTCTGCTCGGGTGGTGGCCGTACGGTGGCATCCATCGGCTGGCGCTGGTCGAGAGCGGGCCCGAGATGACGCTGGTCAAGGTCGCGGCGGACACGGACATGGACGGCGGGCTCTCTGTCAAGGCCGTGGTGTACAACCACGGCGCGCCGGCGCGGGCCGAGGTAAGGGCGCGGCTCACGGGGCTTGACGGCCGCGAGATCGCCGTGCTGGATGAAGAAGAGCTTGACGTAGCGGGGCAGGGCCTGGCCGCGTTCGGGTTCGATAAAAAGATCGCGGGCGTGAAGCCGTGGTCGCCACAGGAGCCGGGCAACCGCTACCGCCTGGAAATAAGCGTTTCCGGGGCCGGCGGCGGCGAGACGCAGGCCATCGAGATCGGCTTCCGGACCTTCGAGTTCCGCGGCGCGCAGGCGTACCTGAACGGCCGGCCCGTGTTCCTGCGCGGGGTGAACCGGCACGAGGACTATCCCGAGTCAGGGCCGGTGCTCAGCGACCGGCGCATCCATGACGACATGGCGCTGCTGCACGAGCTGCACGTGAACTTCATGCGGCCCGCCCATTACCCCAACGACCCGCGCTGGCTCGACGCCTGCGACCGCGAGGGCATCATGATCACCGAGGAGATCCCGCACTACCAGCTCGGCGCCACGCCGCAAAGCGCCCGCGCGGTCATGGGCGGGCCGCTGTTCGACGACGCCGCGACGGCTCTCATCGAGACCATCGAGCGCGACCGCAACCACCCGGCAATGGTGATGTGGAGCATCGGCAACGAGAACGCCACCGTGTTTCCCCACGTCCGCCGCTTCCACCAGCGCCTCTATAACATGGCCAAGCGCTTCGACGTGCGGCCCGTGACCTTCGCAATATCCACCAGCCAGCTCACGCCCATGAACGAGATCACCGCCGGCATCGGCGACTGCCTGTTCCTGAACGAGTACTTCGGCTGGTACCACAGCCGGATCCAGGACCTGGGCCCGTTCCTCGACCAGGTGCACAAGCGCTGGCCGAACAAGCCCGTGGTCGTCTCGGAGTTCGGCGCGGGCGCGGCGCCCGGCCTCGACGGAAAGCGCCTCTACCCCATCGGCGGACTCTCGCGCGACTTCACCGAGGACTACCAATCATTTTTCCACCGTGAGACCTTGGCCCAGATTCTCGCCCGGCCCTGGATCACCGGGACCATGCCCTGGGTCTTCGCCGACTTCCGCGACGACAAGCGGCCGCGCAACCCGATCAAGGACTTCAACCTCAAGGGACTGGTGACTTATGACAGACAGAGGAAGAAGGCGTTCTATGTGGTGAGGGACGTTTACTCGGAAATTGAGAAGGAAGAGGATAGCGGCCGCAGATTAGCTTGGCCATCCTGTGACTAGAGACGGTTTCATAACCCCGCCAAGAATTTTCAACAAGGATATTCAGGATGTTTAGGATTAAGAAAACCACCAATTATCCTGGAAATCCTGAATATCCTTGTTAATAATCTTTTCATCTGAGATAGTTGTCCTGGTTATGAAACCAGTTCTACTATCACCGGTTATTTTCCACGAATTTCCGGAAGTTTTTCATTTCCGCGCGCATGAGCACGGAGGTGATGTATTGGGCGAGGCGGTTGGAGGGGATGACGTCCAGGGTAATGTCGAGCTCGTAGGTTGCGTGGCATCTGCCCGGCTGGGCGTTCTTGAAGATATATCGGCCGGTGATTTTCATGATCTCCTCGTCTCCGCCGGCGCTTACCCAGCTCAGGATGGTATGCTCGTCATCGTAGGTGTATTCCAGGACGTAGCGGACCGTATGGAAGAAGAAGTCGTGGATGAATTCCACCTTGCGGCCGCGGCCGTCGGGGTATGAATCGAGGACCCGGGCCTGCTTCACGCCGGTGGTCCATTCCGGGTAGCGTGGATATTCGCAGAGCCGCCGGTAGGCCGTCTCCGCATCCGCTTCGATGGTCACCGTGTGCGAGGGGGTGTGCCGGCTGATCTTGCCCTTGGCGCTGATCAGGGGCAATTTCTCGCCCAGGCTCTCGGTGAACTCGATTCCGGCCAGGTATTGTGCGCCGTTCCCGGCGCCCAAGAGGGCGTTATGGACCACTATCCCTTTGCTGGCGATTTGGAATGATTTGGTGGGAACCACCAGCCGGATGTCCACGGACTGTTTCGGCTCCAGCGGCGTCTGCGATAAAATCCCCACGCCGTAGGCCGAGATGTCGCGGGCCGTCCCGGCGAGAGTATTCCCCTGGTAGGTGGCGAAATATTCGTAATTCACCGACGAACGCCTGGCCCTCCTCCTCTCCTGACGTGAAAACATCATTCACTCCATTTTTGCAGCCAAGCCATTTGTTCCGCGGACCTCATCTTAAAATAAAATGTAATAACGCCGTCTACGGATGTCAAGTCTTTGGAGATGCGGCAATGAAAGCGCCGTCGTTGCGCGCGCACTCCGAGGTCATGATTCCTTGATGGCATTGACCAGCGCGATGACGGCGTCCTTGCCGTCGCCGAAGTACATGAGGGTGTTGTCGGCGGCGAAGAGGGGGTTGGGGACTCCGGCGAACCCGGGGCTTAAAGAGCGCTTGATGACGACGACGGTCCTGGCCTTGTCCACGTCGAGGATGGGCATGCCGGCGATGGGGCTTTTGGGGTCGGTGCGGGCGAGGGGGTTGGTGACGTCGTTGGCGCCGATGACGATGGCGACGTCGGTCTGCTCGAAGGTGGGGTTGATGAGGTCGAGCTCCTTTAATTTGTCGTAGGGCACGTTGGCCTCGGCGAGGAGCACGTTCATGTGTCCGGGCATGCGGCCGGCGACGGGGTGGATTCCGAACTCGACCTCGATGCCTTTTTTCTCGAGGGCGTTCATGAGGTCGCGGACGGCGTGCTGGGCCTGGGCCACGGCCATTCCGTAGCCGGGGACGATGACGACGCGGCGGGCGGAGTCGAAGAGCATGGCCACTTCCTCGGCGGTGGTGGCCTTGATCTTGCCCGCGTAGACCTCGTCAGCGCCGGCGGTTTCCGCGGTCGGCCCCATGATGCCGAACAGGACATTGGTGAGCGATCGGTTCATGGCCTTGCACATGACCTGGGTGAGGATGACGCCGGATGCGCCGACCAGTGAGCCCGCGATGATGAGGACGTTGTTGCCGAGGACGAAGCCGGTGGCGGCGGCGGCGAGTCCGGAGTAGGCGTTCAAGAGCGCGATGACCACGGGCATGTCGGCGCCGCCGATGGGAATGATCAGGAAGACGCCGAGCACGGACGCGACTCCGACCAGGGCCCAGTAGTACATGGTCTCTTCGGGATGCAGGACGATCATGACGCCGAGCCCCACCGACGCGGCGAAGAGCACGGCGTTCAGGACCTGGAGCCCGGCGAAGTGGACGGGCTTCTTGAACATGAGCTCCTGGAGCTTGAGGAAGGCGACGAAGCTGCCCCAGAAGGTCACGGCGCCGATGATGCCGGAGGCGGCGGTGGCGACGGTGGCCTGGGTGCCGTAGGTCCCGGCCAAGACGCTGGTTTCGACGAGGCTGGCGCCGGCGACGAGGACCGACGCTCCACCGCCGAAGCCGTTCAGCAGCGCGACCATCTGGGGCATGGCGGTCATGGGCACGCGCAGCGCGAGGATGGCGCCGATGCCGGCCCCCACCACGACGCCGGCGATGATGACGTCAAAGCTCACGATGCGGAGGTCAATCAGGGTGGCGGCCACGGCGATCAACATGCCGAGCGCGCCGATCAGGTTGCCGCGGACCGCGGTGCGCGGATGGGTGAGCCCGCTTAGCCCCACGATGAAAAGCACGGAGGCCACGAGGTACGAAAAACCGATTATGGTCTCGCGCACGCCCATCAGCGTACCTTCTTTTTGAACATGCTGAGCATCCGGTCGGTGACCATGAACCCGCCGACCACGTTGATGGTGGCGAAGACCACGGCCACGAAGCCCAGGATGGTGGTGAGCATGGTGTGCTGGGCGCCGGAGGAGATGATGGCGCCGATCAGGGTGATGCCGGAGATGGCGTTGGAGCCGGACATGAGCGGCGTGTGCAGGGTGGGCGGAATCTTGGTGATGATCTCGAAGCCCACGAAAATAGCGAGCACGAAAATGGTGAGGGCTATTAAAAACGTGTCCATTCTCCGCCTCCCCGTGTCTTGAGCATCAATAAGGCAAGAGAGGGAATTATTTTTTTTGCCGCAGATGAACGCAGATGAACACAGATAATATTTTTTATCTTTTCTCTTAATCTGTGTTCATCTGCGTTCATCTGCGTTACCTCTTTTAACCCTGCTCATTTTTCTTGTCCAAGCCCAATAATGTTCGGATGCGCTGGTTCACGACCTCGCCGCCCCTGGTCAGCATGGTGTCGGCCGCGATCTGGTCGTCCTTCATGGCCTCCGGGTCGAGCTTGCCGTCCTTGACCAGGTGGAGGAGGAAGGTCGAGATGTTTTTCGCGTACATCTGGCTGGCGTGATAGGGGACGGAGGCTGCGAGGTTGACGGGGCCGATCAGGGTGACGCCGCTGGTCACGATGGTCTTGCCTTCCTCGGTCAGCTCGCAGTTGCCTCCATGCTCGGCGGCGAGGTCCACGATCACGGAGCCGGGCGTCATGCCCTCGACCATGTCGGCGGTGATCAGCACGGCCGCTTTCTTGCCGGGGACCACGGCGGTGGTGATGACCACGTCGCTTTGCATGACCTCTTTTTTCAGCAGCTCGCGCTGTCGGGCCAGGAATTCCTCCCCCATCTCTTTGGCGTAGCCTCCCTTGTCCTCGGCGTCATTGGTTTCCAGCCCGAGCTCGGCAAACCTCGCGCCCAGGCTCTCGACCTGCTCCTTGACCGCGGGCCGGACGTCGTAGGCGCGGACGGTGGCGCCCAGCCGGTGCGCGGTGGCGATGGCCTGGAGACCGGCCACGCCGGCGCCGATCACGAAGACGCGCGCGGGAGTGACGGTGCCGGCGGCGGTCATGAGCATGGGGAACATGCGGGGCAGGGCGTCGGCGGCGAGCAGCACGGCCTTGTAGCCGGTGATGGTGGCCATCGAGGACAGGGCGTCCATGCTTTGCGCGCGCGAGATGCGGGGCATGAGCTCAAGGGCAAAAGCGGCCACGCCGCGGGAGGCCAGGTCTTTGACCGCACCCGGCTCGCCCAGTGGATCGTGGAGTCCGATCAGCACCTGGCCGGTGCGCAGCATCTCGAGGTCGGCCTTGCCGGCCGTGGGGTTGGCGCCGGGAGGCCGGACCTGGAGGATGATGTCGGCGCCGTTGAACAGCTCGACCCGGCCGGCCACGATGCTCGCTCCTTTTTCCTGGTACTCCTTATCAGGGAACCCGGCGGCCGTCCCCGCGCCGGCTTGCACCGCGACTTCCAGCCCGGCCTTGATCAGCGCCGGGATGGACGCCGGCACCAGGGCCACGCGGTTCTCGCCCGTGAACGTCTCTTTGGGAACTCCGATCATCATGCTTCTTGCATTTTCTCCATGGCCCGGCCCTTCCGATAAGACCGGAACCGACGCCGGCATACACTCAAGCTTGCCTAACTTATCATAAGTATCTTCGGAAATTATTCAAGAGCCGGTCTCGCCTTCCGCGGCCGCCGCCTTTCTTGTGGAATTGGCCTCTCGGTTGCTTCCCCGTGGCATTTGTCTATAGAATGGTTAATCTCGGTTGGTATCGGACCAAGGGGCAGGGGCCTGGCAAGGATGGCACGAGGAGGTTGAAAAATGAGCGGACGGATCCCGGCATTGGCGGCGGCGTTTTCCCTGGCGGCTTTTACGGCGTTCGCGGGCGGCCTGCCCAAGGCGGCGTCGAAGAACGCGGAGGCCCGGAAACTGATTGACAAGGCCTGGGCGTTGGAACACCAGGACGAGAACGCGGAGATCTTCAAGCAGTGCGTCGCTCTGATGGAGCAGGCGGACAAGCTCGACCCGGACAACCCGGCGATCCTGACCGAGCTCGCGCGGTATTACTGGTTCCACGGCAACAACCTGCCCAAGCAGACCGACGAGGAAATTGCCAAGCTAAGGGGCATTTATGCCAAGGGCATGGATTGCGCGGAACGATCGCTCAAGCTCAAGGAGACGGTGCCCGGGCATTACTGGTATGGCGTGAACAAGGCGGCGGGCCTCGAGTTCAGCAACATCCTGTCGCAGGCCTACGCGTTCCCTTCGATTTACTCACACTCGCAGTACGTGACGGACCACGAGCCGGACTATTATTACGGCGCGCCGGGGCGTTTGTGGACGGAGATCCTGGCGCGGGTGCCGAAAAAGGCGGTCGAGATCGTGGGCTGGGACGTGCAGGACGCGGTGGACGAGATTGACCGCTCCATCAAGGTCGAGCCGCGCTACCTGGACAATTATTTATACAAGGCGCGCTTCGAGTGGGTGTTTTTCAAGAACAAGGACGAGGCGCTGAAGCTCCTGGATTACGAGCTCAAGCAGGACCCGAACATCTTTCCGGAGGAAGTGACGGCGAACCGGGTCTCGCAGCAAGAGGCCCGGAAGCTGTGGAAGCAGATCACGGGCCAGGAGTATCCGGGGAGGTGATCCAGTAAGGGTTGGCGGGTGATTTTTTAACCACGGATGAACACAGATAAACACTGATATAAGATTTAAGAAAAAAATATTATCCGTGTTAATCCGTGTTCATCTGTGGTTTCCTTCTTCACTCTCTAAGCTATAAATGACCTGAATGAAACGCTCTCTGATCATACTCGCCGCCGCTCTTGCGGTTGCGTTGCTGCGCGGTCCGGCCGGGGCGGAGACGGCGGAGGCCGGCAAGGTTTACCTGTTCGCGTACTTCAAGGACCGCGAGGTCTCGGTCAGGGGGCGGATCAAGGTGCTGCGGGGCGGGAAGGGGATGCGGCTGGCGTGGAGCCGCGACGGGCTCGAATGGAAGAAGGTGGACGGTGGCCGCCTCTTTTTCCGGCCCACCGTGAGCGAGATGGTGCGCGACCCGTTCGTGGCGCAAGGCCCGGACGGAGTGTTCCACCTGGTCTGGACCACGGGCTGGCGCGAGCGGGGCATCGGCTACGCCGCGTCCGCCGACCTGGTCCACTGGCGCGACGAGCGCATTCTGCCGGTGATGGCCGGCGAGCCCACCACCATCAACTGCTGGGCCCCGGAAATTTTTTACGACGCCGTGGAAAAACAGTTCCTTCTCTTCTGGTCCTCCACCATCCCCGGCCGCTTCCCGGAAACCGGGCCGACCGGAGACCACGCCTACAACCACCGCATCTATTACACGGCCACCACGGACTTCAAGGAATTCACGCCCACGCGCCTGCTCTACGACCCCGGGTTCGAGTGCATTGACGCCGACGTCGTGAACGCCGGCGGCCGCTACGTCATGTTCCTGAAGGCCGAGGCGCTCCATCCCCCGGCCAAGCACATCGTGACGGCCGAGAGCGAGCATGCCGAAGGGCCGTACGGCGAGGCCTCGCCGCCGATCACCCCGCCCGGCGTCTGGGCCGAAGGATCCGCCGCCATCAACATCGCCGGAACCTGGTACGTCTATTACGACATGTACGCGCTCCACCGCTACGGCCTCGCCGCCTCCGATGACCTCATAACCTGGCGCGACCTGAGCGCCGAGCTTAAAATGCCGCGAGGCGTAAGGCACGGGAACGTGTTCGAGGTGGGGGAGGACGTTTTTTCGGGGCTGACTGGGTATAGTAAATAGGCGTCGAGTTGAGATGAGGAGGGCTTTATGGACCGGAGGGATTTTTTAAAGAGCTCGGTCGCGGCCGGCGGTTTGGCCTGGGCGGCGGAGGCTGGGGCACGGGAGGGGAGGGGCGCGGCGCTGCTTAAGCGGGTGCGGCTGGTGGACCCGGAGACAGGGAGGAGCGACGAGCGCGCGAGCGACATCAGGATGGAGCATGGCCGCATCCTGGAGATCGCGCCCGCGGGCGAGCTCGCTTCGGGCGGCATGGCGGTCATCGAGGGTCATGGCCGGTTCGCGCTGCCGGGGCTGATTGACTGCCACGTTCATAGCTGCGGGTTTTTCATGACGGAGATGCCGGGGGCGGGAGACTTCCCGTGGATGCTGAGGCAGATCGGCCTCAACTACCGGGCGAGCCTGGCGAGCGGCGTGACCACTTTCCGCGACATGGCGGCGCCGCTCAAGCTGATCCTGATCATGCGGGACCGGACCCGGGATCCGCGGTCGGGCTACCCCAAGCTCAAGTGCTGCGGCCCGATCCTGACGGTGGCCAACGGGTATCCTCCCCACGTCCCGCCGGACGAGGCCTGGATGCGCGCGCTGCTCGGAGCGCTCAGGGTTGAGCTTCATGACCGGCGCGACGCGGAAAAATGGGTGGACCGTCTGGCCCAGGCCGGGGTGGACTGGATCAAGATCGCCTACTCCAGCATGAAATACGACGCGGCGCGCTCTGTGCTGGCGGTGCCTTCGCCGGAGCTGTTCCGTGCCATTGTGGAGCGGGCGCACCATCACGACATCCCGGTGGCCGTGCACCACACCTGGCTCAAGGACCTGCAAAAGCTCGCGGACCTGCCCTTTGACACCCTGGAGCACCTGACCGGCGACCAGGACATTGACCCCGCCACCCTCGACAAGCTCGCCGGCCGCGGCCTGCCAATCACGACCAACCTCGAAGTCTTTGACATGATCGTCCATCCGGAAAAGACCCGGGCCCGGATCGAGGCGGGCGACGCTCCGCTCATGCCCAAGGCGCAAAAATGCCTGCTCAAGCTGCTTGACGACATTGAGAAGGGAGAAGACCTGTACGTGCTCAAGCCGCCGATCCTGCTCTTCGGGATCAAGTCGCTGCTGGGCACCGCCGACCAGGAAGCGAGGAACCTGAAGCTGCTTCACGGCCACGGCATCCGCATCGGCGCGGCCACCGACGCGGGCCTGCCTCTGCCCTTTGGCTCGCTGCCCCACGAGATGTGCCACATGGGAAGAGCGGGCCTGCCCCCGGCGGCCGTGCTCCGATCCGCCACCTCGGACGCCGCCCGGCTGCTGCGCATTGACGACATCGGCCGGATAAAAAATGGGTTCCAGGCGGACATCGTGCTCTACGACTCCGACCCGCTCATGGATCTCGAAGCCCTCAAGAGGCCCGGCCTGGTCATTCGTGACGGCGTTGTGGCAAGCGGCGGGTGAAAAGCCGATACAGCAGTTACATTCCGGAAAGTCGGCTGTCCCCGGAACTGGTTTCATAACCATAACAACCAGCTCAGATGAAAAGAGTATTAACAAGGATATTCAGGATATCAAGGATGATTTCCGGCTTTTTTAATCCTGAACATCCTGAATATCCTTGTTGAAAAATTCTTGTCGGAGTATAAAACCGCCTCTAATTATTGATTCTCGATGGCCCCGATGTCTCCCTGGCCGTTTTGAGGGCGGCGGGCGCCGAGTTGGTCGGAGCTGATCAGGGAGATCAGTTTCATTGAGTTGGATAAATAAATGGTGAGGTTGTCTCCGAGGGCCCCGGTGGTGAAGGATCCCCAGAAGTTGTCGCCCAGCTTGACGGTTCCCAGGCTGTCGCCGATTTCCACGTCCAGGTCCCGCCAGAATTTTATCCAGTCCGCATTCTCCGGCTTGGAGGGCCAGGTCCCGTCAGTCCCCTGCCAGGTGACGCCCAGGTATGTCAGGCTGTCCCCGAAAGTCGCGCCCATGCCGAAGTCGTTCCTCAGTTTCGTAAGCACCTGGTAGAGGAAATCATCATCGTGGCCGGGCTTCACTGCGTACTGCCCGATAATGCAGCCGACATTGTAGGAAGAGGACGGAATCCGGTCCACGGCGCCATTGGCGGGCGGATACCAAAGGACCACGCTGTCGCCGTCGTCCGCCCCCACCGAGGTGACGGTCGGGTGTTTGGGGGCGGCGCCCAGATCGAGGACGTCCGCGACGTCGGCCCCGTCCAGGTCTCCCTGCTTGGGCCAATGCTTGCGGCTGAGCGACCACCACGGGGGAATCGGCACCAGGATCTGGTCGAAGTTGATCTTGCCGAACAGGTTGTAGCCGTAGCTCATGAATTGCAGGAGCGAGCCGGTGTACACATCGTCGCTGACTCCCCCCACCATGTTGCCGGCGACGATGGAATGCTGGATTTCCATGTTCTCCACGACGTGGGCGTTGCCGATGGTGGCGCAAATGCCTCCGCCGCCCATGTTGGGCTTGCCGCTGAAGGGGTGGAAAATGCCGGTCACCTCGTTTTCCACGATGGTTGAGCTGGTCACGGACAGGGACCCGTTGGTCATGTAGACGCCGCCGCCACGGTAGTAATACTGGGGCGGCGGCGAACCGCCGGTTTCCAAAATGCCGGGATGGTCCTCTACCAGGTTCCTCGCAATGGTGCAATTGGTGAGCGTGAGCCAGTTATGGCCGCCCGGACCGCCGCCCTCGCTGAAGACACCGCCTCCATACGAGCTCTGGGCCGTGGTCCGGTTGCCGGTGACCGTGCAACGGTCGAGCGATGAGCTTTCGCCGGGCATGCTCTCGCCACCCACTGAGTACACGCCGCCCCCGGCCGCTCCATAACCCTTAGCCGAGTTCCCGGCGATCAGGCACTGGTTCAAGATCAATAGATTCCCGTAAATTCCTCCACCCAGGGTGCCCCGGTCGCGGGCGGGGACCTCGTCCCCCTCGATCCGGTTGCCGCTGATGACGCAGCGCGTCAATCGGGCGGTCCCCCAGACGGCAAGGCCGCCCCCGCGGGCCAGGGTGAAGGGCTGATCGCCACTGAGCGGCTCGCTCTTCGAGTAGCCGGAGGTGATGGCGACGTTAATCATGGTGAGGTCGCCGTAAACGGCCAGGACGCGGGCTGGATTCAAGTCCCCGCCGTCCCACATGATGGTGATCCCGCCGGGCAGGTCCCCGGCGTCAATGGTCAGATTTTTTCTGGCGTAAAGGGCGGACCTGCCGTAATCGCGCTCCTGGTAGCCCTGATAGGTCATGCCCACGTAGGTCTCGCCCTTAAGTATTGAGTGCTCATCGCCCACGTTGCTCAGGCGAATTATCCCGCTGCTGAGCGATGGAGAAAATACAATCCTGCCTCCTGATTTAATATGTGCAATCGCCGAGCGCAGAGTGACCTCGTCCTTCGGAGGCGCGGCCAGATCCCGAACCGAATTGACCATAATCACCTGTTGCAAAGGGGCACCGCCAGGATCGAGCCACCCGACCGATCCGTCCTCGCGGCAGGCGGACGATGCCCAACAAAGATGAAGAACGCCGATCGCAAGGATCAAAGGTCGGATATGCCTGCATCTGTACTTGGCGGACGCCATGTTAACCTCCGTGCGTGGATTATAGCGCCGCTCGCTGGGCAGTTCCATCAGAGCTGCCTGGTTCACGTGGCACTGGCTTCTCGGCGCTGTTTCCCCCGTGGCCCCGGCGATGGCTCGATAATAGCAATCGGCGCAAAGCCGGCCAAGAATAAAGTGGGCACAGATATAATTGCTGAACGGTATTAATAATAAGTTTATATATCAATTAGTTGCATGTGAAAAAGGTGGCTGTCCCTAATTAAAGGGGTCCTTGATTTCGAGGAGGAGTTCCCAGACGGCTCGGGGCCGCATGTTCTGCTGGGAGCGGAAGCGGGTGGGGTCGGAGGGGTACCAGATGGCGGGGGTGTCGAACCAGAAGGCCATGCGCTCATCCTGGTAGGTGCAGTTGTACGTGGCCCTGGCGGTGGCGAGGGCGGCTTCGATGAGCTCGGGCCGGCCGGTGGTTTTGCCGAGGTGATACATGATGGCGGCGGTGAAGTAGGTCCCGCCGGGCCACGTGCCCTGGCCCATGAGGTTCTTGACCGGGCTGCCGTCGGCGTTGACCACGTTGATCGCGCCGTAGCGCCCATCCTCGAAGCCCAGCACGTTCAGTTGATAGACCTTCCACAGGTGGCGCGCCATGCGGTCTTGGTCGAGCACGTGGGGCAGGCCGTAAACCTGGGGGTAGCGCTCGCCGTTGAGGGCGTCGGCCATGAGCGCGCTCGAGTTCGCGCCCTTCACGTCCAGCCGGTAATAGCCGCCGGCCTCGTCCCACAGGAGCCGCTCGGTCTCCTGCCGCGCCCTTGACGCCATGGCCTCGTAATTCGCGGCTTCTTCAGTCTGGCCCAGGCCACGCGCCATCTGCTCGATGGATTCCAGAGCACCGATGTAGAGCGCGGAAACGTAAGTGGACTCGCCGCGCATGGAGAGCGCGTCATATGAGGTGTCGGGTCCGTCGCTCTCCGGGAGCCCGTTTCCGTCCTGGTCGAATGAGGCGAGATAGGCCATGGTCTTTTTCGCCGCGGGATAGGCCTCGCGCAGGAAGTCGCCGTCATTGGTATATTTCCAATAGGCGAAAACCTGTTGCACGAAGCGGGACGGGTTGTCCTTCCACTTCATGTTCGGCGGCTTCAGGCCGGGCGAGGTATTGTAGTACTGGCCATACACGAACCAGGGGTCGTTGACGGGGGACCCGGCGTCGTGGGGGGTGTGTCCGAGCGGGTCGTCCAGAATGAGGTCGCTCCAGCCCAGGAGCACGTCCCTCTCGATCCCGGGGAAGAGCTCGAGGAGGTGGCGGGTCTCGTAGTGGCGGATGTCCATGGTCTCGGCGTCGCGGTACACGTTGGCCTCGAGCGTGAAATAGAGGTGCTGGCCGGGCCGGGCCCCGAAGCGCTTTTGCTTGCTCAAGCACCTGTTCTCCCAGAAGGACCCGCCGAACACGTCATAGTAGAGCTCGTTGAGCGCGGCCTGGCGGAGCCAGAGCGGGTAGGCGGGCTCGAAGACGACCTTGTTCCACCATCCGTCCACCGCCGCTTCCATCTGTTCCGCGTTCATGAGCGTTTCCGCCGCGATGTCTCGCGCGCGGAAATCGCCCGGGTACCACTCCTTGTAGCGTTTTTCCCAGCGCGTTCCGGTGGTGGTGTTCTTGAACTGGACCACGGGAAAGTCCCAGGCCAGCGCGAAGGAGAGGACGCGGCGCTCGCCGGGCGCCAGCTCGACCTTGATGGCCACGGCGCCGGCCCGGGCCTGGCGGCGCGGATCGAGCGGTCGGTCGGAGAGCACGCCGTCCTCGCTGAAGTCGTCTATTACGTCTCTGCCGTCACGGTCCGCGGCCCAGTCCTCGGTATAGGACACAATGGCCTGGTCCGCTTGGCGGACGGCGATGACCCACTCGGTGCGCTGCGTTTCAGGGACGTTGTCCGGGTGCTCGGCCTGGAGCCGGACGCACACAACGCCTCCCGCATTTTCGGCCATGGAGCGCAGGCCCTGGCGCGGGTAGCGGTAGCTCACGGTGTCGCGGCGGTAGATGGCGTTGGGGAAGGTGAACATCACCGCGGCCTCGACCGGGTGGTCGGAGGAATTGGCCACGGCGAACTGGAACAGGCCGACCGGAAGCGACGACAAGCGCTCGTTGCGGGCGACAAAGGGCGAGAACTGCTTCATGGCGATCGGCGCCGGGAATCCCTCGTAAACGAACCAGGCCTTGGGGAAGAGCGCGTAATAGGTTCCCTCACCGCGCGAGAGCAGGGGCCACGCGGGCATCACGTCCTCCGTGGCCAGCGTCTTGATCACGGTCCTCGACCCGTCCTTTTCATAAACGTGAAAGGCGGCCTCTTTGAGGAAGCGTTCTTCGTGGCCGCTGTTTTTCTCCGACATCCACGCGGACAGGAAAGAGGCGTCGCCTCCGATGTCGAACTCCCACGGCCCGAAGCTGCCCGCGAGGTTCAGCATGAACGAGCCGGCGCCGATCCCGCCGACCGGGACGCCGCGCTTGGTGCGCGAGTCCGGCCTTCTCAGCTCCTGCATCGGCCTCACCGTCCCGGTGGCGCCTGGCGGGTGATCGCCGATGAGGCGATGCCAGGCGGCCTCCGGGACCGGCCACAGCTCGATGGATTCCGCCGGCGCAGCCGCTTCGAGCGGGCTGGGTTTTACACCGAGTGAGAGGAAAACGAGCGCGCCCGCCAATAAGAAAACGATCCCGGTTCCCGAATTCGATCCCGGCCTCATTTAGCGCCCTCATCGGAGGCGGCAAAGGCATAGCTTCCCGAGCCGACCTCAAAGACGGCAGCGCCCTGCTCCATGCGGAGGAAGCTGACGGAGTCGGCCTGGTCCGCGGGCCGGCCGCTTTCGGTGACGTCGTCCTTGCCCGCGGCGGGGATGAAGACGGCGGCAGTGGTGTTGGCGGGGATGGTGACGTGGAGAATAAAGCTGTCGCCCTCGATGCTCCAGGCGGTGGCGATCTTGCCGCGGATGGAATTATAGCTGGCCTTGGCCCAGGTGACGTCGTTTCCGGGGCGGGGATGGATGATGATGTGTTTGAAGGAAGGCCCGTCGGTGTCAATGCCGGCGATGGCCTCGAACATCCACTCGCCGGCGGAGCCGTAGGCGTAGTGGTTAAAGGAGTTCATGGAGGGGCTGCCGAAGCCCTGGTCCTTGGTGTAGCTGTTCCACCGCTCCCAGATGGTGGTGGCGCCCTGGCTGATGGAGTAGCCCCACGACGGATACTCGGTATTGGTGAGCAGGCGGTAGGCAACGTCGGCGCGGCCGATCTCGGTCAAGGTCGGCAAAAGCAGGTTCACGCCGAGGAAGCCGCAGGAGAGGCGCCAGCCGCGATCCTCGATCTTCCCGATCAGCCGCCCGGCCGCCAGTTCTCTCTGCTCCGGCGGGACCAGCCCGAAGCGGAGCGCCATGAGGTAAGCGGTCTGGGTGTCGCCCTCGACCTTGCCCTCGCCGCTCACATAGCGCCTTGCGAACGCGTCGGCGATGGTCCGGTAGAGGTCATCATACTTTTGCGCTTCATCCGTCTTGCCCACGGCGCGGGCCATCTGTGCCATCAGGCGCGTGCTCTGGGCGAAGTAGGCGGTGGAGATCAGGTCAATCTTGGTCGGCTCCTTGACGTTGAGCCAGTCGCCATAGGAACCCAGCGCCGGGCTCAGCCCGCCCGGGCTGCGCTGTTGCAGGAACTCGATCCATCTGGCCATGGCGTCGTAGTGCTTTTCAATGACGCGGGTGTCGCCGTAAACGCGCCAGATGGTCCAGGGACAGATGATGCCGGCGTCTCCCCATCCGGCGGCGGCGCCTGAGGTCAGGCGGGGCGCGGTGGAGGGGAAGCGGCCGTCCGGGAACTGGGCGTCTTCGAGGTCCACGAGCCACTTGGTGAAGAAGGGCGCGACGTCCATGTTATAGGACGCGGTGCGGACAAAGACCTGGGTGTCTCCGGTCCAGCCCAAGCGCTCGTCGCGCTGGGGGCAGTCGGTGGGGACCTCGAAATAATTGGAGCGCTGTCCCCAGAAGAGGTTGCTGTACAGCTGGTTGACGAGCGGGTGGGAGCATTCAAAGGCGCCGACCTCGGCCAGGCCGGAATAAGCGGCGACGCCGGTGACGGCGTCGAGAGTGGGCGCGCCCGGATAACCGGTGAGCTCGACGTATTGGAAGCCGTGGTAGGTGAAGCGCGGCTCCCATACCTCCTCGCCGCCGCCTTTGAGGACATAGGTGTCAATGGCGCGGGCGGAGCGGAGGTTTTTGGTGTAGATGGTGCCGTCCTGGTTCAGCATCTCGGCGAAGCGCATGACCACCTTGTCGCCGGCATTACCTTTGACCTTGAGGCGGGCCCAGCCGGCGAAGTTCTGGGCGAGGTTGAAGACGAAGACGCCGGGCTGGGGCTCGCTCACGGAGATCGGCCTGATTTCGCGGCCGCGGCGGACGGGGATGCCGGGATATGACTGGAGCGGCGCGGCGACATGGGCGGTGACCTCCACCGGGCTCCAGTCATGGTCGTCGAACCCGGGCGCGTCCCAGCCGGGAATTTCCAGCCGGGCGTCGTAGCTCTCTCCGGCCTGGATGTCGGCCTCCCGGATGGGGCCTTCCTGGGCGCGCCAGGAGGCATCGGTGGGAACGATGGCGCTGGTCCCATCAGCGTAATCAAGATGGAGCTCGGCCCGGAAGCTGGGCCGGGAGCCGTAATGGCGCTGCCCGTTCCAGGCCACGTTGCCGGCGTACCAGCCGTCGGCGAGGATGGCGCCGACGACGTTCTCGCCGGAGCCGACGAGTCCGGTTACGTCGTAGGTCTGATAATAGATGCGCTGGTTATAGTCGGTCCAGCCGGGGGTGAAATAGTCCTGGCCCACGCGCCGGCCGTTCAGTCGCGCCTCGTAGAGGCCGAGCGCGGTTACGTAGAGGGTGGCGCGGCTGATGGGCCGGTCCACGGCGAATGACTTCCTGAGGAACGGGCAGGGCAGGTAGACCTTGCCGTCGGGCAGGTAGAGCGAGCGGAGCACGGTGAGGGGCAGGTAGGCCTTGCGGCCGAGCATCTGCCAGGGCCGGTCGAGGCCGATCCACTGCGCGCGCCATTCATTGTTTATGAGGCCCATGCTCCAGGAGGCCGTGTCGCTCCAGGGCGACGTCCGTCCGTCCTGGTCCCAGACCATGACTTTCCAGTAGCAGCGCATCCTGGAGGAGAGGGGCTTGCCGCGGTAAACGATTTGCTCGGTCTCGTCGCTTTCGATCTTGCCGGAGTCCCACAGGCTGCCCACGCCGCGGTCGAGGTCCTGCGGCGAGTCCGCGACCAGGATGCGATAGGCGGACTGGGCCTGGCCGCGGCCGGAGGACTGAAGGATCCAGGAGAGGCGCGGCGCGGTCTCGCCGATGCCTTCGGGGTCCACCAGGTATTCGCAGCGCAGGTAGTCGGGGGTGATGCCATGGACGTCTTTAGCCAGGGCCGGTGCGGGGCGGGCCGTAAGAATCACGGAGATTGCGGCGAGGACGTAGGTGATGAGGCGGAAGCGGGTGATATTTTTCATGGACTGCTCCTTTTTAATGGCGTCTGCCGTAACTCTAGCGCAATCGCTCGGGCGGTTACAACTGCCGCATCATGACTCATGCCCTGGACATAGCCTGCGGCATTTCCGCGCCGATAGCGTAATTCTCCATGCTTTACCCTGCGGCGGAGTTCATGTTATGCTTTTGGCGCTTCCTTGAGCTCAGGTTGTAAGTTTTACGGGAGCGCAACTATCATGTTTTTTTCTTGTGCAGCATCCTTGCCGGGCCGTCAGCGGCGGGCTTCGCGCGCGGGCGCGGGAGGGACGTCATGAGGGGCCCGGGCCCGGACACGTCGTATGCGGCATTCGAGCGGCGTCTCCGGCCGCTCGCTGATGAGCTGTTCCTCACCATGATCCGGGAGAACGTGGACCGGATCAAGGCCCCGGCTGACGCGGGGGCGGCGCGGAAGCTGGGGAGCATTTTTAGGGCGGCGCTTTCTTTAAGCCTGGAGAAGGGCTTTACGGCGATCAGCCTGGGGGAGATTGCGGCGGGCGCGGGCCTTAGCGAGGATGAGCTGGGCTCGTACCTTTCAGGCAAGGATGATTTGAGGTCATACGTGCTGCGCTACGGGTCGAGCTTCGTGGCGAGGATGATCATGGCGGAAACGGAGGGGCAGGAGACCGCGCGGGCGCAGCTTGGCGCAGCGGTGCGGACGCACGTTTATTTGTCGGAGGCCCTGCGGGAGTGGTTTTACTTCGCGTACATGGAGGCGAAGAACCTGGACCCGGAAGAGCGGCGGATGGCGATGGCCAACGAGAAGCTCACGGAGACGCTGTTCGTGGGGATCTTGAGGCGGGGCCAGGAAGGGGGCGAGTTCTGGCTTAGGGACCTGGACCTGACGGCGGCGGCGCTGAAGGCCATGTTGCAGGACTGGTATTTGAAGCGGTGGAAGTACCGGAAGCTCTCGACGAGCGTGGAGGCGTACGCGGAGTTCGTGATGAATTTTGTGATGGATGCGATCGCGGAGGAATAGCGAGATAGAGGCCGCCCGCCGTGGCGTTCAGCGGCAACCAACGCATTGAGAAAAAGAATTATTTAACAAGGATGCACAGGATATTCAGGATAAAAATAAAATCTTATCCTTGACATCCTGAATATCCTTGTTAATGAATTCTGATGGGGGTAATTCGAGGATGGAGAGCGTTTTGGACCAGACCGCGCCGATCCGGAAGGGAGAGGAGTTGGACCTGGAGGCGGTGAGGAAGTATTTAGTGGAGGCGGTGCCGGGGCTTGCGGGCGAGATCGAGATCGAGCAGTTTCCGTCTGGTCACTCGAACCTGACCTATTTCGTGAAGGTGGGCGATCGGGAGATGGTTCTCAGGCGTCCTCCTTTCGGCTCGAAGGTCAAGAGCGCTCACGACATGAGTCGGGAGTACAAGATCCTTTCGGCGATCCATCCGGTTTATGACCGGGTGCCGCGGCCGCTCGCTTATTGCGAGGACGAGTCGGTGATCGGGGCCAGGTTTTACGTGATGGAGCGGATCCGGGGCGTGATTCTGCGGCGGACGCTGCCGGATGGTCTTACGCTCCCGCCGGAGACGGTGGAGCGGCTGGCCCGGAACCTGATTAAAAACCTGGCCGAGATCCACGCGATAGACTACGAGGCGGTGGGCCTGGGCGCGATCGCTAGGGTGGAGGGGTTTCTGGCGCGGCAGGTGAACGGGTGGGCGGATCGGTATTACGGCTCGCAGACGCACGAGATTCCCGGGGTGGAGCAAGTGATCCAGTGGACCCGGGAGAACGTGCCGGCCTCGCCTCCGGCCACGCTGATCCATAACGATTACAAGTATGACAACATGGTGCTGGACGGCAAGGACATCACGCGGATCATCGGGGTGCTGGACTGGGAGATGTCCACGGTGGGCGACCCGCTGATGGACCTGGGGGTGGCGCTCTCCTATTGGGTGCAGGCGGATGACCCGCCCGAGCTCCTGTCCTCCGCGTTCGGGCCGACCGCGGCGCCGGGAAGCCCAACCCGCAAACAGCTCGCGGATTATTACGCCGAGCTCACCGGCCGCGACGTTTCCAACCTGCACTATTATCTTTGCTTCGCCATGTTCAAGCTGGCGGTGATCCTGCAGCAGATCTATTACCGCTTCGCCAAGGGGCACACGCATGACGAGCGATTCGGGCCGCTGATTGACATGGTGAAGCTCCTGGTGCGCACGGCGGAGGCATTGATCGAGCGGGGTCACATCTGAAAAGAAGGATACGAAGCCGAGCAAAAATTAAACGCCGAGACGCCAAGAACGCCGAGTCAAGAAGAGATTAATTGAATTTTGACTCCGGGCACCGCAGGGTGGATGAATGTGGCCGGTGCCGAGAAGAATTTTTACACGGATGGAACGGATTGCAACGGATTCCACGGATCAGGGCCAAGCAAACCGTTTTCCGATCCGTGTCATCGCTCCGCCGCCGACCTGCCCGCCGCATGGCTCCGGCAGGCGGGAGCAGCTTTGGCGCGCAGGCTGCCGTCCCATCCGTTTTCATCCGACTTCGACGAGCTCAGTCGAGTCGTGTAAATTCTTTAACCCCGCCTGAAGATGATCCACTCTCGAATGCGGACAAGCATATTTTCTTTATGGGTGCCGAGGGCCCGCATCCCGGCCCGCGCTTTGACACGGGCGGGCCGGCGTCCTACAATTTTGTAGGTTTATTAGTTATGGATGGTGGAGACTGATGGCGGTTGAGGTCAGGGCATGAAGGCGATGGTGAAAAAGCCGGAGGTCCGGCGGGAGGTTCAGGAGCTTTCGCTGCTCTACGAGATCAGCATGCGCCTGAGCCAGAGCCTGGATCTCCGGGAGGTGTCGGGTCCGGTGCTGCGGGCGCTGGCGGAGCGGATGGGGATGAACCGGGGGACGCTGACGCTCCTCAACCGGGAGACGGGCGACATTTTCATCGAGGCGGCGTACGGGTTGTCTTCGAGCCAGCGGGAGCGGGGCAAGTATAAGCTGGGCGAAGGGGTGACGGGCAAGGTGGTGCAGACGGGGAAGGCGGCGGTGGTGCCGCGGATCTCGGAGGAGCCGCTGTTTCTGAACCGGACCGGGGCCCGGAAGACGGTGCAAAAGAAGGACGTGTCTTTCATCTGCGTTCCGATCAAGCTGGGTACGGAGGTGATCGGGACTCTTTCGGCGGACCGCCTGTTCGCGGACGCGGTGAGCCTGGAGGAGGACGTGCGGCTGCTTACGATCATCGCCTCGATGATCGCGCAGGCGGTTCGGATGCGTCAGGGGGTGCAGGAGGAGCGGAAGCGGCTGCTGGACGAGAACGTCCGGCTGCAGGAGGAATTGAAGGACCGGTTCCGTCCGGGCAATATCATCGGGAACGCCAAGGCGATGCAATCGGTATACGACCTGATCGGGAAGGTCTCGAAGAGCGACGCGACGGTGGTGATCCGGGGCGAGAGCGGTACGGGCAAGGAGCTGGTGGCGCACGCCATCCACTACAACAGCCTGCGCGCGGGCAAGCCGTTCATCAAGGTGAACTGCGCGGCGCTGCCGGAGACGGTGATCGAGAGCGAGCTGTTCGGGCACGAGAAGGGGGCGTTCACCGGCGCTCACGCGCAAAGGAAGGGCCGGTTCGAGCTGGCGCATGGCGGGACCATCTTTTTGGACGAGATCGGCGATTTGACGGCGGCCACGCAGATCAGGCTGCTCCGAGTGATCCAGGAGCGCGAGTTCGAGCGGGTCGGCGGCACGGAGACGATCAAGAGCGACGTCCGGATCGTCACCGCGACCAACCGCGACCTCGAAGCCCTGATGGAGGAGGGGCGGTTCCGGCAGGACCTGTACTACCGGCTCAACGTTTTTCCCATCTTCATGCCGCCGCTTCGGGAGCGCAAGACCGACATCCTGCTGCTCGCGGACTACTTCGTGGAGAAGTACGGCAAGGAGAGCCACAAGAACGTGCAGCGCATCTCGTCGCAGGCGATTGACATGCTGATGAGCTACCACTGGCCGGGGAACGTGCGCGAGCTGGAGAACTGCATCGAGCGGGCGGTGCTGATGACCACCGACGACGTGGTGCACGCGCACCACCTGCCGCCCACGCTGCAGACCATGGAGGCGCTGGGGGCGGAGGAGAAGGTGGGGATCACGGCGGCGCTCGGCAACGTGGAGCGCAACCTGATCCTGGACGCGCTCAAGAATGCGCGGGGGAACATGGCCAAGGCGGCGCGGGCGCTGGGGATCACGGAGCGGATCATGGGGCTTAGGGTGGCGCGGTACGGGATAGAGTACCGGGAGTTTAGGACCCGCGGGTAAGAGCGGGCGGGCCAGACACGGATGCGGCGGACGAGCCGGAAGATCAGTGGGGGGAAAATAGTAATGAAGCGGAGAACGATAGCGGTCGGCGTGATCATCTGCATGCTGGGTATTGGTGGCGCGGGGCGGGCACAGGAGGATGAGTCGGTGAATGTGTCGCTGTCCGCCGCTTATGCCACGCGCTACCTGTGGCGGGGGATCACGCTGAACCATGACCCGGTGTGCCAGCCGTCGGTGACGTTCGCGAAGAGCGGGTTCACGCTGAACTTCTGGGGCAGCGTTGACACCACGGACTGGGGCAAAAAGGGCGGCTATGGCGACCGGACCGGGCAGCTCACGGAGGCCGATTACACCGGGGAATACAGCCGGGACCTGGCGGAGAAGGTGAACGTGGCGGTGGGCTTCGTCACCTATACGTATCCTCACACGGAGCTGGACTCGACCACGGAGATCTATTTCCTGCTCGGGTTCGACCTGCCGCTTGCGCCCACGTTCTCATACTACGTGGACGAGGACGCGGTCGGAGGCGCGGCGTATTACGGGCTGGATTTGTCGCACGGGTTCACGCTGTGGGAGTCGGGGGAGCGCAGCGTGGAGCTGGACCTCGGCGGACACCTGGCCTATGCCAACAATAAATTCATCACGCCTTACTTCGGGATCGAGTTCACCCAGGGAGGGGCCTGGCACGACTGGTCGGCGGGAGTTGCGCTGCCCTGCGCGATCGGCCACGGGATCACCGTCACCCCATCCTACCTCTACACCTCGCTGTGGGACGAGGCGATCCGCCGCGAGGCGTCCGAGTACGGGGACGAGATCCGTCCGGACAACAACGTGCTCACCCTGGAGGTGGCCTGGGACCTGACCCTGTAAGGCCGCGCCTCCCGACCCGCCCATCAGCCTTCTCTTAAATAGCTATAGAGACGTACCTGGAATTTAGTAGGGTACATTTTTATAGCTATTTTCACTCTTGTCCAAAATAGGCCGGAAGAAAACCGCCAAGACGCCAAGAGCGCCAAGGATCGCCAAGT
>DATKZS010000120.1:0-27867 GCA_035527835.1 bacterium | reverse complement strand
AGAGCGCCAAGGATCGCCAAGTAAATCATGATGTTTCTTTGCGGCCCAAAAAAGAACAGCTCCGGAGCGTTGGCCCCAACCGGCTTGGCGAACCGGCCGACGGGAGCGCCAAGCCGGAAACATTCGCACCCAAGCCCTCTTGAAATAGTGTTGAAAAATAATCCTTGGCGCTCTTGGCGTCTTGGCGGTTCTCCGGTCCGTTTATTTCGGACAGCACTAATCTGACAGGATGGCAATGGATTCAACAACCCGGGCCGACCTCATCCCTGGCCGTAGAGCGTGAATCCTTGCTTTCTAAAATCATCATCAAAAGCAAACGCGGATTTAATCCCTTTCCTTTTCATCACCACAAAACTCACCTGGTCAACCAGGCTCACTTTCCGCTTGACGGAGGAAACAAAGTTTTCCAGGCTTTCATGATGGACGGCTTCATCCACCAGCAGGGTCTCGAAATGATGTATTTCCCTGACCAGTCGGCATGCGGCTTCATGGCCCTTCCTCCGATGCAGCAGCGACACGCATTCCACCAGGATCAGGTTATGGAGCAAAAAGACATGACCCTCCCCCCTCGCCCGGTCAAACAACTTGACCGCGGCCACATGGTTGACGTCATCCCTGACCGCGAGAGCGATTAATGCGGAGGTGTCTATAAAAATCACCATCTGCCTTTGCCCAACTCCTCGTCATGACGCTCGGAGATGTTGTCAACCTTGCCCATTGATGCCGAGCCGATAAATTTAAAGTCCTTGGAGCTAAGCGGCTTCTTCCTTGACTTCGCCTTCTTGTCCCCGATCCCCCAGCGCTCGCGCAGCGCCTTGCGCACCACGGCCGACATGCTCTTGCCGTTCTTAAAAGCCTCCAGCTTGGCCCGCTGGTAGGTCTCTTCATCCAGTATGATCTGCGCCCTGACCATGAAATAACCCCCTTTCCCGATTTTACATTATAACACCATGGTGTAATGGTGTCAACGGCACGGAAGCCGCCTTGGGCATCCACGGTCCGCCGGCTCCCGTCAGCCACGCGCCTTGACTTTGCGTTCGCTCCTGCTTTGCATGAAAATAAAATTCCGCCAAAGAGCGGGCGAATCCGAGGGCGGAGGTGTCGGAGATGGCCGAGGTTTATCAGTTGAAATATCTGACGGGCAGGCGGCTCAAGGTCTTTTTGGCGGTGGCGGACCGGATCGTGCCGGCGGACGCTGAGGGCCCGGGCGCCGGGAACATGGCCACGGCGGGCGTGGTGGACTGGGCGCTCGGCCGCATTGACCCGGCGCTGCGCTCGCAGATCCTGATGCTGCTGATCGCGCTCGAGTTCCTGGGCGTGCTTTTCGGCGGCCGGCCGTTCACCAGAAACAGCGCGGCCGCGCAAGACCGCGAGCTCAAGTTTCTGGAAAACTCTCCGGTGCGAGTGCTGCGGCTCGGCTTTTTCGGGATCAAGAGTTACGCGTGCATGGGTTATTACGCGCGGGAGGACACGTGGAAGAGCATGGGGTATGAAGGGCCGCTGGTGCCGGACCGCCCGTTCCCCGACGACGTGGTCCGGGCGCTTTGCCAGGGCCGGATCGAGGTCGTGGCATGAAGCGCGAGTACGACGTGGTGATCGTGGGCTCGGGCGCGGGCGGCGGCACGGTGGCGGACCGGCTGATCCCGCTGGCGAGGGCGGGCGCGCGGATCGCGGTGCTGGAGGCCGGGCCGCACTTTACCAGGGAATATTTCACGCAGCGCGAGATCGAGATGATGGGGCTGCTCTGGCACAACGGGGCGTGGCCGGTGGAGGACGGGTCAATCACGCTGGCGGCGGGCAAGGGCGTGGGCGGGAGCACGATCATGTACACGGGCGTGACCTTCCGCCTGCCCGACGCGGTGTGCGTCGAGTGGAACGTGCCCGGCATCACGCCCGACGAGCTCCGGCCGCGCTTCGAGCGACTCGAGCGCGAGCTCAACGTGATCGAGCCGGGTGAGGACATGGTCAACGACAACAACCGGCTCTTCAAGGAGGGCTGCGACCAGCTGGGCTGGCCGGTGGAGAAGATCCGGCTCAATCTGAAGGATTGCGACCAGAACGGCTTTTGCAACCTGGGCTGCACCACCGGCGGCAAGCAGGGGACCATGGAGCTGCAAATCCCGCGGGCCGTGGCGGCGGGGATCGAGCTGGTGCCAAACTGCGAGGTGGACCGCGTGAACGAGGGCAGCGTGAGCGCGACGGTGCGGCCGGCGCCGGCCGGTACCGTGCCGGGGCCGTGGCCCCCGGGAAAGGCCGAGCTCAAGGCGCGGGCCGTGGTCCTGGCCGCCGGCTGTCCGGGGACCACCGGGATCATGATGCGCTCGGGAATGGACGACCTGCCCCTGCTCGGCCGCTACATCACCATGCACCCGGCGCTCACGGTCTACGGCATTTACCCGCGCGCCATCAAAAACTACCGCGGCTTCCCCAAGACCTATTACACGCCCAAGTTTTCCCTAAGCCACGGCTATTACATCGAGACCGCGTTCTATTACCCCTTCATCTCCACCAAGCACCTCGGCCTGTGGGGCCAAGACCTCAAAGAAACCATGAAGGCCTACACCCGCTTCATGACCCAGATCGTCCTGAACCACGACCCGGCCACGGCCGACAACCGCGTGGTCATCGCCAAAAACGGCGCGCTCAAGCTGCGCTATAAGATCGCTCCCGAGACCGTAAGCTCGCTCTGCCACGCCCAGGCGCAGGCCACCCGCATCTTCTTCGCCGCCGGCTGCGAACAAGTCATCATGCCGTGCGCGGACCGGCCCATCTTCAAGGCCGGAGAGGTGGCGGACGAAAAGCTCGAGCAGTTCATCACGCCGAAAAATTTCCTGTCCGTGAAGACCCCGCTCTCCTCGGCCCATCCGCAGGGCGGCTGCCGCATGGGCGCCGGCCCCGACCACTCGGTGACCGACCCGCTGGGCCGGGTCCACGGCCGGCCCTGGCTCCACGTGGCCGACGCCTCCCTCTTCCCCTCAAGCTCACACGTCAACCCCTACCTCACCATCATGGCCCTGGCCGAGCGGGTGGCCGAGCAGGTGGCCAAGGCGCTCCCGTGAGCATCTTCAGCGGATCAAACTCAGGCCCGGCCATTGATTCCCGGCCAAATTATATGTATACTATTTTGTAGACATTACCCGCGACAAAAGAGGTGACAAAATGTCCAGCATAACGGTGCGCCTGGACCAGGCCAGCCGGGAGACGCTGAAGGAGCTCGCGGCCCGTTCGGGAGAGACGATGCAGGAGGTGCTGCGCCGGGCGGTCGAGGAATACCGCCGCCGCGTGTTCCTGGAAAGCGTCAACGCGGCCTACTCGAAGCTGCGGACGGACCCCGCGGCGTGGGCGGACGTCGGACGGGAACGCGAGGATTGGGACGCCGCCAGCAACGACGGCCTGGACCGCCATCGTCCGCGCCGCGCGGGCGGGAAACGGAAATAGCATGACCGCCCCGGCGCGCGGCGAAATCTGGATCGCCGGGCTGAACCCGGTGCGCGGCCATGAGCAGGCCGGGACCAGGCCCGTGCTCGTAGTGTCCGATGACCTTTTCAATCAGGGCCCGGCCGACCTCATCATCGTCATTCCCATCACCGCCACCGACCGCGCCGTCCCTTCCCACGTCCCGCTGAAACCGCCGGAAGGCGGGCTCAAGAAACAAAGTTACATCATGAGCGAGGCCGTCCGCTCCATCTCCAAGTCCAGGCTGGCCCGGAAACTGGGCGCCGTCTCCGCCCAGACCATGCAGCAGGTCGAGGACTGCCTGCGCATCCTCATGCGGCTCTAACTCCGCGCGAACCTGGCCGGCCAAGCGGGCCCCTGCTATCAAGGCGATAAGAATTTTTCCAGACCCTCCTCATATCTCCTGCCCGAAGTCAGGTACCCGTCATTGTGCGTTCCAGAGATTTCCATGAACCTCTTGTTCTCAGGGGCGGCCCGGAAGAGAGCGAGGCCGTGATGATACGGGACTATTTCGTCGTCGCGGCTGTGGACGACGAGGACGGGGCAGGTTACGGTGCCAAGATATTCTTTAGTGTTGTAATCGTAGCGGGCGATGAGCCGGACCGGGAGGTAGGGGTAGTAGTCGGAGGCCAGGTCGGGGAATGAGGTGAAAGCGGACTCGAGCGCCAGCGCACGGGGCCGATGTTTCATCGCGAGCCATGACGCCACCGCGCCGCCCAGGGAGCGGCCGACAATGACGATGTCTCCCGGCGCCACCTTGCGCTCATGGACCAGGTAGTTCCATGCGGCCTCGGCGTCCTGGTACGTTCCCTCTTCACCGGGCCGCCCGCCGCTCGCGCCGAAACCGCGGTAATCGAACAGGAGCGTGGAGAACCCCAGATCATGATAGATCTTCGCCGAGTCAACGAAATAGGAGATGTTGCCGTAGTTGCTGTGGCAGAACAGAATGACACCCCTGGGAGCGGGCGCCGGAATGAACCAGGCTGAAATATTCACGCCGTCCGACGAGCGCAACATGATCCTATCATATTCCAGGCCCAGCCGGTCGGGGGTCGTTATCATGTCGCTCATGGGACGGTAGAGGTAATAGGACTGGAAAAAGTAAAGGAAGATCGTGAGGCCGATGAATGAGGCCACGGCGATTCTCGCTATTGAACCCGAGATTCGCCTCGCCGAGCTGATCTTTTTTCTTGGTGTCACCATAATTGACAATGTTTAGATGCAGGGGACCATTATTTTGATTCCTCATTGATTTTTTCACGGGTGGGGCCGCTCTGGAGCTGGAGAGATGTCATCACGTGATGGCGGCAGCAGGGATTTATGGGCGGCAGGAGCCCCGGCTCGTGATAGGGATTTTTTCAGGTCCGAGGCATTGAGGGCGTAGATTGCCGCTCCCGGCAGCAGGAATTTCCGCTGTTGGAGACGGCGCCAGAACGGGCCGTAGGAGACGAATTTCAGGTCGGGGGCCCATCCGATGTTGACGATCCATACGGTTGAGCCATCCGGGACCGGGACATGGGCGCACAACCTGGCGAGGGCGTCCGTGAGCTTTCGGTTGGAGTCGAAGGACCATCCCGAGCTGCCCTCCTTGATGAAATAAAAGCTGCGCCCGAGATAGGAGATCTTATGGAGTCCGCCGGCAACCTGCTCGGCGGACGTTTCATCGAGCGTGGCATAAAAAACGTAGATCATGGTCTGATAGGTGGCCATGATGGTATCATCGGGCCGGACGTTGCTCCGGATATAGTCCCAGGCCCACAAATAATCCGCGCGCATCATGGGCAGCTCCATCGAGCTCTTTCCGCTGTAGCGCCGGAGATAGTCGGACTTGCCGTAATGCCGGGCGATGCCCAAGCCGGCGCCGACGAGGCAGAGCAGAGAAAAAATTATCAGCGGCCTCTGCTTCGCGGCAAGCCATTCATATAATTCGCGGCCCTTCCCGGCTGCCAGGCCCTTTTTCACGGCATCGTGAGCATACTGGAGCGAAGCCCCGATCAGCAGCGAGGCCAGGATGAAAAGATAATAAGAATGCCTGATGCCGCCCAGGGAGTATTTGTGGCGCAGGGTGAAAAATACGTTTAGGACCAGGGCCACCAGGATCATGGCCGCCAGGTCCAGCCGCTTCTGTTTCCAGAGCGCGGCGAGGCCGGCCAGAGCGATGGCGGCGGTCCATAGAGCGTTGGGCGGCAGGAAAAAATAGCCGAACAGGTCGCGCATGTTGGAGAGGAATCCCGGCCAGTCGCTGAAGAAGTATCGGGCGTTCCAGGCCTCGACGGGGTTGGAGAACCGCTTCGAGGCGAAAATGTCGGCCAAATGGAAATAATAGAGTCCGGCCAGGGCCAGCGCGAAGGGAAGGAACGTGAGGGCCATGAGGGCGTAAGCGCGGGCCGGCTTCCTTTTTAAGATCAAGGAAGCAAACCACACCAGCCCCAGCGCGGTGACGAAAAAGACGGCGACGTACTCCAACAACAACGCGATGGTGAGCAGGGCGGCCGCCGCGTAAAGATGCTTGGAGCGGCCGTCCTCCCAATAGGAACAGTATAAATACAGAGTCCCCGCCATGCAGAGCGCCATGAAACCGTGGCAACGGATGGACTCGGACATGAGGATGGCGGCATAACTGAAGGTGGTCATGAAGGCCATGGCGAGGCCCGACACGGTCCCGCTCACCTTGCGGCCCAGCAAAAAACCGGCCGGGATCAAAGCCATGCCGGGGACCAGGGAGAAGCTCCGGAGGAACAGTTCGTTGTGGCTGATCAGGAGCATCACGTGCAAGACGACGTACAGGAGCGGGGGATGGGGCTCATGAGAACCCAGTCGCCAGGCCAGGGCAAAGGTCGGCTGGCCGGAGATCCAGAGTTCATAGCAATCGTCGGGAGAAAAATAATACCTGGAGAGCCCGTAGATCCGGAGGAACAGACCCAGGCCGAAAAGCCAAACCAGACAAAAAGACACGGCGTATTTTTTCAGGTCCATGGGAACGATTTCGAGTAACTCACTTGAATTTCAATCGAAGAACGAATATCGGATGATGCACCACAGCGCCTTCAAAGCGTCCTTGAACCCGATTTTCTTGCCCTCCTCGTAGGTGCGGCCGTTGTAGGAGATGGCGACCTCGAAGACCCGGAGCCGGCGGCGGGCGACCTTGGCCGTGACCTCGGGCTCGAAGCCGAAGCGGTCCTGCTTCAAGGGGATCGCCTGGATCACCTCGCGGCGGAAGACCTTGTAGCAGGTCTCCATGTCGGAGAGGTTCAGGTTGGTGAAGACGTTGGAGAGGAAGGTGAGGGCCTTGTTGGCGAGGTAATGGTGATAAAGGAGGACGCGGTGGCGGCGGCCGAGGAAGCGGGAGCCGAAGACGACGTCGGCCCATCCCTTGACGATGGGCTCGATCAGCTCGGGGAACTCCTCGGGAAAGTATTCGAGGTCCGCGTCCTGGACGATCACGATGTCGCCGGCGGCGGCGGCGAACCCGGTGCGGAGCGCGGCGCCCTTGCCCCGGTTGCGCTCGTGGAGGATGACTTTGACGCCGGGTTTCCCTTCAAGCTTGTGCAACAGGTCGCGGGTCCCGTCGGTGGAGCCGTCATCAACCATGATCAGCTCCTTGTCAATGGGCACGGCCAGCACCCGCGCCACGATCTGATCGAGCGTCGCGCGTTCGTTATACACCGGCATGACTACGCTGAGCAACGGCATGAAGATCTATACCTCAATAATCACTATATCATGGCCGCCGCCGGCAGGAAACGGCCTCACGGTTGGTAGCGTTTGACCTGGCATTTCCTGGCGGCCCGGGACAGCGAAGCATCCAGGGTGGCCAGCGGCAGGCCCAGCCGCATGGCAAGATCGAGGTAGGAGGCGTCGTAAGTCGTGAGGTTGTGCTCCCGCGCCAGCGCAACGATCTCCTTGAACATTCTCTGGGGAGTTTCCTGAATCACGGTCAGCCGCATGCCGCCAAGCATGTCGAGAAAGCGGCTGGCCTCGACCTTGGAAAGACGCCTGGTCCGCTCCGCCACCACCAGCACGTTGCCCACCTCGAGCGGCAGGACCGCCGGCGCCACCGCCTCGTCATGGTCAAGGCCTCCCAGCACCCTCTCCGCGTAATCATCCTGCTCATCCGAAAAACACCACTCCATGACCACCGAGCTGTCAACGACGAACCGGTCCGGCATCAATCCCTCCCTTCCTCTATCATCTTCCGGATCGTGGAACGCTTCAGGGGATGGGCCCGGCGGAAACGCTTCAATTCCTCGATCACCTCCCGCACCGGCCTCCGGTCCGCGGGCTCCGCCGACGAGAGAATCGCCACCGGTACGCCATGCCGGGTGATGGTGATTCGTTCCCCTTTGGCCACCCGGTCCAGCAACTGGGCCAGGTGGGTTTTAGCCTCGTAAACCCCTACCGTCGTCATGGTCGGCTCCTTATTTGACTGGTCTGATACTAGTCTAATATTCCGCGCCCACGATGTCAAGCCCGGTCTGACGGGTTACGTGAGGGCTTGAGGCGTGAGGAGATGCCCGCCTTGTTCTCAAGGCCCTTGCTCAAGCCCCAGGTCTCAAGCCTCAAGCCCCAAGTCTTAAGTCTCACGCCTCAAGCCTTACTTGACATACCCCAGAGCCCTGAGCTGCTTCAAGTTTTCATCCGAAACCGGCCCGTTGAGCGGGGCCGGGCGTGAGCGCTCGGCCAGGATTTTCTCGAACGCTCCCAGCTCCCGGCGCATCGCCGCCAGAACCGGTTTGCGCTCGTCGGCCAGGTCGAAGCGCTCCATGGGGTCGGCGCCGATGTCATAGAGTTCGATGTTTGGGCCCTGGTCATAAAGAAAGTACCCGTGTGAGCGCAACCCCCGGATGTATGAGCCGGTCACGGCCCAGGGATCCTCGCTGTAGACGGTATCGAAGACGCCCTCTCCCTCGATGGCCGGCTCCAGGCTCCGTCCCATGAACTGTGAAGGGACGGAAAGGCCGGCCAGTTGGAGGATGGTTTCCGGCAAGTCAATGAGGCCGACGCGGCCACCGACGGCCCTCCCCTCCGGAAACAGTGAGGGGCTGAAGATGATCAGGGGAACGTGGAGAGTCTCCTGGTAGAGTTTTTTATGGAGGAACCCGCCGTGCTCCGCGAACTCTTCGCCGTGGTCGGCGGTGATGACCACGATGGCGTGATCGAGGAGCCCGTCCCGAATCAGGTCGCGGAAGAACCCGGCCAGGACCAGGTCGGTGTACCTGATGTTGCCGTCGTAGAGGGCGATCAGGTGGTCCACGTCGCGCGGCGTGACCCGGGCGGAAACGACCAGGCCTTTCTGGTCCAACGCGCCGTCCCAGAAGGCCCGGTGCAGCGAGTTCCACTCGTGGTTTCCCGCCCGCGCTACGATTTCATCCTCGTCACCCACCACCCAGCCCTGGTAGGAAGGGTCAAACATTTTGTTGTACGGCGGCGGTGGCAGATAGGGATCATGGATCTGATAGGTGTGGAGGAAAATGAAGCACGGCTTGGCGGCATTGGCCTTGAACCATTCGGCGACCACGCGCATTTTTTCCGTGGAGATCCGGCTCACGGTCTCATGGACCTCGTCAAAGCCGCGTCCGAAGCCGGCTTCGGCAACCACTTCACCGCCGCCGGTCCAGGCCGCGGTGGCGTAGCCGGCCTGCTTGAAAAGCATGGGCAGGGTGATGACGTCCTTGCTTAACGGGGTCATTTTAGCCCCATCGCGGGAGTAAGCGAAATGGGTGTGATGCAGCGACGGATAGAGTCCGGTGAACATGGTCATGTGGGAGGGGGCGGTGCGGGGGGCCTGGCTGAAAGCCTGCGTGAACCTGACTCCGTGGGCCGCGATCAGGTCCAGGTTGGGCGAGGTTTCGCGGAAATAGCCATAGCAGCTAAGGTGGTCGGCGCGCAGGGTGTCGAGCGAGATTAAAATGACGTGAGGCTTGGGCGTAGGCCCTGTTCCGGAGGCGGCCTTGAGCCGCCGCGCCATGGCCTCGATCGTTTCCAGGGCCAGGCCGGGCGGCGAGCCCTCGGGCGCGGCGGGCGACACCTTCTCGACCTTGTAGAGCGTCATCGTGGAGAATTCGTTGCTGTTGTTGACCAGGCCGATCCTTCCCTGCCGCTTGAGGCCCAGGCGGGCAAGGTTGCCCTTGAGCCAGGTCTCGCGCTGGGGACCGGAGAGCTTCTTGAGGAACCAATCATCGGTGAGGATGAAATCTGCCTTTTGCAGGCGGGCATAAGGGGCCACGCGCTCCGGGCCGTCGAAGGGGAGGAGGTAAAAATAGTCGCCGGTGTAGGCCGGCACGCCGGGCTTGGAGGTCATGATGATCTCTTTCGTGGCGGGGTCGAGGAAAGGCCTTGCCCAGTCGGCGGCCTGGCGGTAGGCCTGGTCCCGCATCGGCGGCTTGGTATAGCTCGAGAGGCGGGGCTGATTGTAAAACACGAGGGATGCGAGGATGAAGAACCAGGGGACGGCGCCCGCGACAAAGCGCGGCGCTTTGAGCTCGCCAAGCTTTCGGATGATCAGCGGCTCCACCGCGGCCATGCCCGCTCCGGCCAGCACCAGGAAAAGCGGGGCCGCCAACAGCAGATAACGCTCGACGGTGGAGGCGATGAGGGCCAAAGAGAGGACGGTGCCGGCCAGGATCACGGCGAAATACAGGCAGAGGCCGCGCTGGAAATCCCGGCGGGCAAGATCGAGCAGCAGGAGCGCGGCGATGGGCAGGAGAAGGAGCGGAGGCAGGAAGAGCCTGGAGAAGAGAGTGATGGTGAAGACCAGCAGGTCCCGCAACGCCAGCCGGAAGTATACTCCGGGTTTTTCCCGGACCGGCCACAGCGGTCCGCGTTGGGACGCCATGTCCACCCAATACAATTTCTCGCCGCTCGGGGCCAGCTTGCGCTCCCACGTCAGCCATTGGGGGTCGCGAAACATCCGGGTTTTCTTGTACAATTCCTGGCCGACCTTGCCGCCGGCCTGCGCCTTGTCCTGGTTCCTTTCCATGAATCGGAATGAAGGCACGACGATGATGAAAAACAGCGCGGAGGCGATGAGAGCCATGGAAGCGGCCTGGCGCTGGCCGCCGCGCCGCGCCAGCAGGCGGACGGCGGCGAACCCGAGCATGGCGGCGATAAAGGCGGAGACGCCTTGCGAGCGGGCAAAGGTCGCCAATACGAACATAGCGGTCCCCGCGAGGAGCCAGCGCCAGGAATCGCGGTCCAGGGCGCGCCACGTAAACCAGATTCCCAGGAGGCCCGCGAGCACGTACACCGGCTCGGAATAGGCGTTCGAGCTCGACCGCACCAGCTCGGGGTTGATGATGAGCAGGGCCCCGGCGTAGATCGCGGCCTTGCGCCCGAAGACGTCTCGGGCCAGACCGAAAACGGGAAACACCAGCAGCGAGCCGGCCAGGATGTTGACCAGGCGGGCGGAGGCGAAGAGGTCGTGAGTCGCGAAATTCAGGGCCGCGATGAGCAGCGGATAAAGGGGCTGGTAATGGTTGGTGATGCCCTGGCAGATGTAGGGCGTGGCCAGGTGGCCGGAGAGGATGTTGCGCGCGGTCATGATGTAGGCGAAGCCGTCGTAATAGGTGTCGCCGTAAAGCGAGTTCAATGCGCGCCAGCAAAGCGCGGCCAGGAAAATGAAAACCGGCCACGCCGGCGTGTCCTCCCCGGGCAGACGGCCGGCGGGCGCCGGAGATGGATCGTTGCTTATGTTCGCGGAACCTTCCATGATGGTCGCCAAGGCGTGAGGCTTGAGGTCAGGAATTCCGCCCCAAGCCCCAAGCCTCAAGCCTCAAGCCCCAAGCCTCATGCCTCAAGCCCCACTTCATTTGAAATACCGGCCCCGCTCTGCTATTTAATATATTTGGTGCAATCAATGCTCGTCCTGTGCGATAACTGTAACTCAAAGTACAAAATCACGATCAAGAAGAACCCGGGCAAGCCCGTCACCTTCAAATGCGGCAAATGCCAGAACCTGATCCGCATTTCGGTGGACCAGATCACCGCGCAGATCGGCGGCGGCCTGCAGCCCCCGCCCGAGCCCCGGGACGAGGCGCAGATCAAGGCGGAAACCGTCAAGGTAGCCTGCCTCAAATGCGGCAATAAATTCATCAAGCCCGCCAACGAAAAAAGCCCGATCTGCTACCAGTGCCGCATTGACGCGCTGGTGAGCAAGGTCAAGGACAAGTACGGCGTGTCCGCGCCCGCGCCCGCGCCGGAGATCCAGGAGTCCCGCTACACCATCCGCTCGGCCGACGGCCTGGTGCTCGGACCCATCAAGCTCCGCACCGTGGCCGTGCTCGCCCGCGAGAAAAGGATCAAGGGAGTGGAGGAGGTGTCCAAGGACGGCGCCGACTACGTACCGCTCATGAAATTCCCGGAGCTCGCCGAGCTCTTCCCCGACATGAAAGAGATCATGGACACCACCGGCCTCGAAGACAAGGTTGAAGAGGCCTTCATGGCCGCATTCGGCGGAGAGGAAAAAACGGAAGAAAAACCGGAGCCTCCCCTTCCTGAAAAAGCTGAAGCCGCCGGCGGGCCCGAGCCTGTCGAACCACTCCCCCAAGCCCCTGCCGAGACAGAACCGGCAGAGGAGCCGCCCGAACCGGCCCCGGAGCCCGCCGAGCCCACGCCTCCATCGTCCGAGGCCGCGCCCGAAGCCCAAGCCGAAGAAAAGGAGCAACAACCAGCCGCCTCCGAGGATACCGGCGACGAAGCGGCCGCCTCCGAGGAGTCCGCCGCTCCGGAGGAAGCTGAAATACAAGAGCCGGCGCCGCCGGCAGCAGACCAGGCCCCGGGCGTGGATGAAGAAGAGGACGAGGTCATTGACTGGGGCCAAACCAAGAAAGAAGAAAAACCGGCGGAGTCTCCCGCGGAGGCGCCGGCCCCGGAAGCTCAAGCATCCGCCGAGCCCGCTCCTCCTCCCGCTCCCACGCCTGAAGAAAAAATCGTCGAGCCGGAAGCGGTCGGCACCGAATTCGAGATGGAGGGAGAAGAGCAAGAGAAGGAAGAGGAGGAGATCATCGAGGACCTGGTGCCTCTCAGCGAGGCGCACCCTGACACCCGCTACCGCATCCGCTATCCTGACGGCCTGATCCTGGGGCCGGTCAAGCTCGGCACCATCAAGGAGCTGTTCAACACCGGGAACCTCACCGGCCAGGAGGAGGTGCAAAGGGAGAGCGACCCCTGGGCCGGCTTTGCCGAGCTCCCCGAGCTCGCCGAGCTGGTCGCCGAGGCCGACATCATCGGCGAGGACGGGGTGATCGAGCTCACCGATGCGCTGGAAGAGTCAGGTTAGGTCAGTGCTGTCCAAAATAAACGTACCGGAGAACCGCCAAGACGCCAAGAGCGCCAAGGATTATTTTTCAACACGATTTTAAGAGGGCTTGGGTGCGTATGTTTCTGGCTTGGCGCTCCCGTCGGCCGGTTCGCCAAGCCGGTTGGGGCCAACGCTCCGGAGTTGTTCTTTGCCGGGCCGCGAAGAAACATCATGATTTACTTGGCGATCCTTGGCGCTCTTGGCGTCTTGGCGGTTTTCTTACGGCCTATTTTGGACCAAGAGTGAGGTTAGGTCGAATCTTCATAGATAGCCGGGAAGGATTAAGGGGACGACAATTCGATTGCGACATCCCTCCCGTTCTCGAATATGAGTGATAGCAACAACAAATCAAGCATGACCTCCCGCGAGCGCGTGCTTGCCGCCGTCAAGGGCCTGCCGGTGGACCGGGTGCCCGTGATGTACTGGCTCAATCCGCACGCGGCGTGCAAGATGATGGCCGAGTTCCAGCCGGGCCGGAGCCGGACCTGGAATTTTCTGGCGCGGCTCTTCTGGAAGCGCTTCACCGACGGCCCCGGCCTTTTAAGGCTCAAGGAAGAAACCAGGAACGCGCTCCCGCTCCTGTTGCAGGTTTACGCCAACAGCTCGTACCTCCTCGAACTGGGCGCGGACATGGCGAACGTTCCCTACGGCACCGCGGCCTACTGGGGCAAGCTCTACCGCGAGAACGGACGCATCCGGGCCAAGGACGTTTTCGGCGCCCTCCGCGGCATGGGCGGCATTTACCTCGAAGTGATCAAGCCCGCGGTCAAGACCGCGCGCGAGCTCCGCGACCTGCCGCTCCGCGACGCGACCCACGATAAGAACTACGCCGCCATCCGGAAGTTCCGCGCCCGCCATCCCGGGGCCTGCATCTTCAGCGACAATTTCGGGGTCCAGGACCTGCCCGCCACCCAGATCTGGGAGATGAGCCAGTTCATGATGGCGCTCTACGACGCGCCGGAGGACATCAAGGCATTTCAGCGGCGCTTTTGCGACTACATGATCGGCATCGCGCGGCGGAGCGTCAAGGCCGGCGCGGACGTGGTCTTCATTTACGACGACTACGGCTACACCGGCCGGCCGCTGATCTCAATCCCGATGTGGAAGGAGTTCACCTATCCTCACCTCAGGCGCCTGGTGGAGGCCGTGCACGACGCGGGCGGGCTCGCCATGCTCCACTCCTGCGGCTACCAGATGCCCTTCCTGCCCTATTACGTGGAGGCCGGGGTGGACATCCTCCAGACCTTCCAGCCCAAGGCCGGAAACGACTTCGCCGCGGCGTATGCTAAATACGGCGACAAGCTCTGCTTCAACACCGGGATTGACATCCAGCAGGGCGAGAGCATGACGCCGGAAGAGCTCCGCGACTCCATCCTCCGAGCCTACAAGATCGGCGGGAAAAAGGGCCGCCACATTCTTGGCATGACCCACATGATGCAGTATACTATGCCATTAGAGAATGTCCGCGCCATCTTCCGCACCGTCCGCGAGATCCAGGAGGGAGCGCATGACGCATGATGTGTTTAAGGCGAACGCCGGCAAACGGCGGCTGAATTAACTTGGCGCAAAGGACCGCGGATGGAAAAACAAGGCAAAGGCAAGACCGCGCTGGGCCGGGTGGAAGTGGCCAAGAAGGCGCTGCGGATCCAGGACCTTTCGGACAAGGTGGGCTACGCCATCCAGACGTTCGAGGCGGCGCAGAAGAAGTTCGAGACCGGCCAGGACTCCTACCGCGAATGGCAGAACATCGTGAAGCTCCTGAACATCCAGATCAAGGACGTGCAGCACTTCCTGGCCATCGCGCACCACAACCTGGGGATCATCCACGCGGGGAGGAAGGACTTCAACAAGGCGGAGGAGTTGTTTTTAAAGGCGCTGGAGATTGATCCCGACTACGCCATGGCCCATTACAACCTGGCGGTGGTCTATAAGAAGCTCGACCTGCCGGACAAGGCCAAACAGTATTACCAGAAGGCCAAGGAGCTGGGCTACCCGCCGTCAGCTTGACGTTGGAAAGATTTTATTGCACGCAAAGGCGCAAAGAACGCAAAGGAAAAAATAAAATTAATCTTTGCGGTCTTTGCGCCTTTGCGTGAAAAAAAACTCTACCACCCTATCTCACCTTACTCGCAAAGCACCGCCTCGAACTCGCAGGCTTCCATGCCCGAGCCGGCGCGGAGACGGATTGGCGGGGGGAGCTATTTCTCAACCTCCAGGCCGCACCGGAGACAGCGCGCGGCTTCCCTCTGGGCCCGGGCCATTCCGTAGTCCCTTTTCCCCGGGTTCATGTCCTTGATGGCGTTGCCTTGCCTCCCGGCATTTCATCATCGGCCGACGCCGCCTTCCCGTCCGCGGCGAGGGAAAAGGCCGGGTGCGTGCCCAGGCGCAGCTCCATGGTCTGGTCAAAGGCGCAGTGGGCGCAGTCATAGTTGTTGGGGCAGAGCTTGCTCGCCACCAGGCCCATCAGCATGTAGCGGCACTTGCGGTCAATACCGACCTGTCTCCGGAGTTGCGCCACCGTTTCCGCTTCCATTTGCATGTGGCCGGTGGGGCAGACATAGGTGCAGGCCCCGCAGGCCCGGCATTCCTCGGACATGAACCCGAAGGGAGTGGTGACCTTGCGCGAGACCCCGCGTCCGCTCATGGCGATGGCCTCCACCTTCATCAGGGAGGCGCAGGCCCGGACGCAGAGGCCGCAGAGCGCGCATTCTTCGCCTTTGGGCGAGAAGGGGGTAGCGGTCACCCCCCATTCCGCGGCCAGCCTGATAATGGCCGGCGACCGGGAACAGCGCGCCAGCAACAGTTGCAGCAACAGCTTACGGCCATCGCTGATGGCCGGCGTCTCGGTTTGCACAACCAGGCCCTCCTTGGCCGGATAACAACACGAAGCCTGGAGCGACGAACGGCCGGCGTCATTGATCTCGACCGTGCACAGACGGCAGGCCCCGTACGGCGTAAGGCCTTCATGATGGCAGAGCGTGGGAATCTTAATGCCCAGGCCCTGCGCCGCTTGCAGGACCGTGGTCCCCGGCCCCACCTTGACGGCTTGCCCGTTGATTTTGAGCTTGATCATGGTCTTACTCCTTGATGACCGCATCCTGTTTGCAGACCTCATAACACATGCCGCACTTGATGCAGAGCGCCTGGTCGAGCTGGTGCGGCTTCTTTTTCGAGCCGGTGATGGCGCCCTGGGTACAGGCCTTGACGCAGGCCCCGCACCCGTTGCACTTTTCCGCGCTGATGGAAAAGCGGATCAGGTCCCGGCACACCCCCGCGGGGCAGCGTCGGTCGCGGATGTGAGCCTCGTACTCGCCCCGGAAGTAACGGAGCGTGGAGAGCAGGGGATTGGGCGCGGTTTGGCCCAGCGCGCAGAGCGAGAAGCCCTTCATCATCTTGCCGATGCTTTCCAGCATTTCGAGGTCGCCTTGTCTTCCCTGGCCCTTGCAGATGCGCTCAAGGATTTCCAGGGCCCGGTCAATGCCCTCGCGGCAGGGCGTGCACTTGCCGCACGATTCCTCTTTAAGGAAGTCCAGGAAGTAACGGGCCACATCCACCATGCAGGTGTCCTGGTCCATGACGATCATGCCGCCCGAGCCCATGATGGCCCCGGCCTGGTTAAGGCTCTCGTAATCAACCGGCAGGTCGAGCATCTCTTCCGGGATGCAGCCGCCGGAGGGCCCGCCGGTCTGGATGGCCTTGAACTTCTTGCCCTCCGGGATGCCCCCCCCGATGTCGAAAATGATGTCGCGCAGCTTGATCCCCATCGGGACCTCGATCAGGCCGGTGTTGACGATCTTGCCCACGATGGAGAAGACCTTGGTCCCTTTGCTGGTCTTGGTGCCGAGCTCCGCGAAACGGCCTTTGTGTTCAGGGCTTAGAATGAAGGGGACATTGGCCCAGGTTTCCACGTTGTTGATGACGGTGGGCCGGCCCCAGAGTCCCTGCTCCGCGGGGAAGGGCGGCCGCTGGCGGGGCTCGCCCGGCCGGCCCTCGATGGAGGCGATCAGCGCGGTCTCTTCGCCGCACACGAACGCGCCGCCGCCCCGGATCAGGCGGAGGTCGAAGTCCAGTCCCTGGCCCATGATGTTTTGGCCCAGCAGTCCATGCGCCCGGGCCTCGCGGGCGGCGTTCTCCAGTTTCTCCACCGCCAGCGGATACTCGTCGCGCACGTAGATGAATCCCCGCTCCGCGCCAATGGCGTAGGCGCCGACGGCCATGCCTTCGAGGATGGCGAAGGGGTCGCCTTCCAGGACGCTCCGGTCCATGTACGCTCCCGGGTCGCCCTCGTCGGCGTTGCAAACGAGGAACTTGGGCGAGCCGGCCGCGGCCCGCGCCAGGCGCCATTTCCTGCCGGTGGGGAATCCCGCGCCGCCGCGGCCGCGCAAACCGGAACGCTCAATCTCGGCAATGACCTGATCCGGCGGCAGGCCGGAGAGCACGCTCCATAAGGTGAAATATCCTCCGGAAGCGATATACTCGGCCAGGCTGTCCGGATTGATGCGGCCGCAGCGCGAGAGCACGATCTTGGTCTGCTTCCGATAAAACGGGAGCTCCTCCAGGAGGGGAACGCCCGCCAGTCCCGGGGCCGAACTCCCGCCCGGAAAGCCGTCCAGGGTGCAGAGGGCCTGTTTGACGTTAAGTTCGCCCTTTTTCAGGTCGGCGGCCAGCGCCAGCGCTTTTTCCGCGGTCATCTGTTTAAACAGCACCCGCGGTTTCCCCGGCTGGTAGACCTCGACCATCGGCTCCATCTGGCAGAAGCCGATGCAGGAGGTCTGGGCGAGGATCACGTCGCGCTCTTGATTAAGCTCTTCGGTCAGGGCCGCGAACACCGCCCTGGCGCCGGTGGCCTGGCCGCAGGTGGCCATGCCCACGGTGATCTTGGTGGTCCCGGGGGATATGGTCCGGGTCCCTTCCCGCTTCCAGCGTTCCAGGTCGTCACTGCTTCTGATAAGGTCCAGCGTGCTCATTGCTCTCCTCTTTTGTTGCCGGGTCCGGGTTGGCAAGCTACTCAAAGCGGCTCAGGATCTTGGCCATCTTGTCCTGGCGTACCCGGCCGAAGGTTTCATGATCAACCCTTACCACCGGCCCGATGCTGCAACAGCCCAGGCAGCGCACGGTTTCGAGCGTAAAACGGTGGTTGGTGGTGGTATTGCCGGCGCGGACTTCAAGGTCCCGCTCCAGGCGGTCGAGGACGGCCTGGCCGCCCCGCACGTGGCAGGCCGTGCCCAGGCAGACCCCGATCTTGTGCCGGCCGGTGGGCTTCAAGGAAAAGGACCGGTAAAAAGTGGCCAGCGCATAGATCCGGGAAAGGGGCACTTCCATTTTTCCCGAGAGTTGGGTCAGGGTCTGATAGGGGAGATAGCCCTCCTCCCGCTGGATGTCCTGCAGGATGGCGATCAGGGCCGATGGGTCGCCGCCGTATTTCTCCATCAATTGGTCAAGCCGGGTGATCTCCATAATAATTCCTTCCCCTTCTTTGGGCGCATCAGTCCATGCCGCAGCGCAGGCAGCGCCTGGCCTCGCACACCGCGAGCATCTCCGAGAGGGTCAAATTGGTCTCCTTGAAATCATGGGCCCGCTTGCGGGCCGGCCTTCGGGCTTCCTCCGGGCGCTTGAAGTTTTCCACGGCTTCGCCCGTATCCACCAACGGCACGCGCCGCCGCGGCTTGACCAGTTTATAAGGCAGACCCTGGTCCAGGCCGCGCAAGTGGCGGTGGATGGCCACCGCGGCCCTCTGTCCCTGGGCGACGGCCTCGATGATGGTCCCGCCGCCGCTGGTGATGTCTCCCGCGGCAAAAACGTCGGGCTCGGCCGTGCCCGAGGTGGCCGCGTCCACGGTCAGACAGTTCCAGGCGTTCCGCGCCAGCTTGAATTCTTTGCCCAGGACGGAGAGATCAGGGTCCTGGCCCAGGGCGAAGATAATGGTCTGGGCGGAAAGCAGCACTTCCGGGCCAGCGCCGATCATCGAGCGGGCGCGGCCGGTTTGGTCCGGGCCTTGCGAGGACAGGCGCCGGCATTTCAGGCCGCTCACCCGGCCCTTGTTCCGGACCACCTCCACCGCCTGGTGCAGGCAATGGATGATGACTCCTTCCTCGGCCGCCTCCTGCAACTCGGCTTTTTCAAACGGCAGTTGCTCCTGGTCGCGGGAGTAGACGAGTCCGACCGGGGAGGCGCCGAGGCGCACCGCGGTCCGCGCCGCGTCCAGGGCGGCGTAGGCGGACCCGATCACCAATACCTCGCCCGAGAGCCCCCTGCTCTTCCCGGACTTCACCTCTTTAAGGAAGTCAAGGGCTTTAAGGACCCCGTTGCCCTTGACTCCCGGAAGGTCCGGCAATATACCCCGGTGCGAGCCGACGGCGATGAGGATGGCTTTATAGCCCTGGTCGCGCAGGTCGCTGATGGTGAAGTCCTTGCCCAGGGCCGCCCCGGTGCGCAGCTCCACGCCGCTGTCCACGATCACCTGGATGTCGTGCTCCACGACTTCGGGTGGCAGCCGGAAATCGGGAATGGCCAGGCGGAGCATGCCGCCCGGCCGGGTGTCGGCCTCGAAGACCGTTACGGGATACCCCTCGCGCCGGAGGTCCCGCGCCGCGGTCAGGCCGGAGGGACCGGAACCGATGACCGCAACCTTTTCCGGATAGGCGGTCCCCGCCGGCAGGGGCCGCGTTCGATAGTGCCCCCGCTCATGGTCGGCCACAAAGCGCTTGAGCGAGCGGATGGCGAGGCCTTCATCGGTCTCGGCCTGCACGCAGTTCTTCTCGCAGGGGCGGCTGCACAGGCGGCCGCACACGCCGGGGAAGGGGTTGTCGAGGCGGATCACGTCCAGGGCCTCGTCAAAGCGGCCCTGGGCGATGAGCGCGTTGTACGCGGGAACGTCCACTCCCGCGGGGCAGCTCTTCTGGCATGGCGGCGCGGAAAGGCCCTTGCACGCACCGCTCGGACAATACTTGTCCTTGACGTGCGCGATGTATTCATGGCGGAAGTAGCGGAGAGTGGTGAGCACGGGGTTGGGCGCGGTCTGCCCGAGTCCGCACAGGCTCCCCATCTTGATGCCCTCGGCCAGCTCCAGGAGCAGCTCGATGTCGCCCGGCTCGCCCTGGCCCTTGGTGATACGTGTTAAAATGTCGAGCATGGCCTTGGTGCCCAGCCGGCAGGGCGTGCACTTGCCGCACGACTCCGACTGGGTGAAGTTGAGGAAATAGCGCGCGATGTCCACCATGCAGTTGTCCTCGTCCATCACCACCATGCCGCCGGAGCCAACGATGGAGCCGACCTTGACCAGGTTTTCGTAGTCAATGGGCAGGTCCATGAACTTGGCGGGAATGCAGCCCCCGGAAGGACCTCCGGTCTGCACCGCCTTTAATTTCTTTCCGCCCACGATCCCGCCGCCGATCTCGTAGATGACCTGGTTGAGCGGCATGCCCATGGGCACCTCGATCAGGCCGGTGCGGACGATCTTGCCGGCGAGCGCGAAGGTCTTGGAGCCCTTCGACTTCTCGGTGCCGAACGACGCGAACCATTTGCCGCCCTTCTCCAGGATGGCGGAGACGTTGGCGAGGGTCTCGACGTTGTTGATGTTGGTGGGCTTGCCGAACAGGCCCTTCACCGCCGGGAACGGCGGCCGGGCCCGCGGCATGCCCCGCTCGCCCTCGATGGAGGCCATGAGCGCCGTCTCCTCGCCGCACACGAACGCGCCCGCGCCCTCCTTGATCTTGATGTCGAACGAGAAGCCGGAGCCCATGATCCTGTCGCCCAGGAACCCGAACTCCTTCATCCGCGCCATGGCCTTCCTAAGCTGCACGATCGCCAGCGGGTACTCGGCGCGGATGTAAACGTAGCCGTGGTTCGCCCCGATGGCGTAAGCCGCGATGCACATGCCTTCCAGCACCGCGTGCGGGTCGCCCTCGATCGCCGAGCGGTCCATGAACGCTCCGGGGTCGCCCTCGTCCGCGTTGCAGATCAAATATTTGTCCGAGCCCGGCGACTGGCGGCAGAATTTCCACTTCTGGCCGGTGGGGAAGCCGGCGCCGCCGCGGCCGCGCAGGCCCGAGACCATGACCTCCTCGATCACCTCCTCCGGCTTCAGGGCGAGCGCGCGCGTGAGGCCGGAATAGCCGCCGCGCGCGATGTAGTGGTAGATGTTGTTGGGGTCTATGATCCCGCAGTTTCTGAGGACCACGCGTTTCTGGGGTTTGAGCATGGGCAGGCTGAAGAAGTCGGGGATGCCGTCAACCTTTCCGGGTCCGAGGATGCCCATGGCCTCGGCGGGAAGCGGGTCGTCGTTCATGAGGTAGGCCTCGAGCACTTTGTTGGTCTTCTTGACGTCCATCTCGCCGTAGACGATGATGGGCCGGCCCGGCTTCTTGATGTAGAGAAGGGGCTCGGCATAACAGGTCCCGATGCAGCCGACCTCGACGATCCGCGCGTCCAGGTTCAGCCGCCTAAGCTCCTGCAGGATTTCCTCGGCGCCCGCCGCCCGGCCGCAGGTCGCGGTCCCGATGAAGATGATCGGCGCCGCGTTGTCCTCGATCTCTCTCCATTCCTGAGCGGCCTTACTCCTGATTGCTTCGAAATCCACTGGCTTCCTCCTTGACCATTCGCGGCACAAGATGATCTATCCGCGGGCCGTGCGCCAGGGCCCGCCATCCGGCGCTCGTCTATTTTTTCTTGCGGGACTTCCCGGCTTTTTTCGCCGCCGGCTTCTTTGCCGCGGGCTTCTTGGATTCCGGCGCGGGCTTTTGCGCCGCGGCCTTTTTCTCCGGTTGTGCTTTCTTGTCTTCCGCTTTTGCTGACGGAGCAGGCGGCGCGGCTGGGGCTGTTTTTTCCGCGCCGACCTGGCTGATGATCTTCTTCGCGGCCTTTGAGGTCATCTTTCCGTACACCTTGTCGTTGACCACGACCACGGGGGCCTGGGCGCAGGATCCGAGGCAGGCCACGGTCTGGAGCGAGAACATGAGGTCGGGGGTGGTGTCGCCGGCCTTGATCTTCATCTCGCGCTCGATCTCATCGAGCAGGCGCTGGCTGCCGCGCACGTGGCAGGCGGTTCCGCGGCAGACGGTGATGCGGTTAAAGCCTAGCGGCTTGAAGCGGAACTGGGCGTAGAAGGTGGCCACTCCGTACACGTGGCTGGCCGGGACCTTCAGATAGTCCGCGATGGAGGTCAGGCCCTCGTTCGGCAGATAGCCCATCTCGGTCTGCAGGTGCTGGAGCATGGGGATGAGCTGGTCGCCGGCGGCGGCGAACTTCTCCTTCATCTTCTCGATCAGCGGCCCCACTTCCGGGAGAACAACCTCATTGGCCATTGATAACCCCCTCATGACTAATCAGGCAACGGCCGGGCCTGAAAGCCCGCGCGCGTCGCCCCGAATCCGACTCGACTGGTAATTGGTTCATCTCCTGCGGCGGCAACTTTCGATGGCTCGTTCACGGCGGCAGGACAAGAGACCGCGGAAGGATCATTCTGCGGAGCCGGCCGCTCCCGAGTTCTACTCTACTGCTTTTATCCGGCGCTCCACCCGCAACACCACGTATTGATGACTCTGAAATTTAAGGTAGCACCGCTCCCCAATCGAGTCAAGAAATGAGAGAGCCGGCGCGGCCGCGATCGGATCATCCATCGGATCGAGACGGAGCCGGGAGGGGAGGCGTTTCGGGCCGTGGAGGGCCCCCCAAAAAAAAATTCACTTTTTTGAAGATTTTTCTTGCCTTCCCAAAATTTTTTTGGTATACTTGTCAAGGTAGGTGATCGTGGTGGTCGAAAAGTTGGTGGACGCTGAAGGGGGAGAGTGGGAGAAAAATTTTTTTTGCAGTTGTCCGAACGCCGCTGAGGATCAAAATATATTCGGCAGGTTCTTTGTGGAAACGGAGCTCTAACCAACCAAAAAGCAGAAAAGGAGAAAAGAACAATGGCAACGAAAAAGAAAGCGGCAAAGAAGAAAGTAGCGAAAAAGGCTGGCAAGAAGAAAGCGGCCAAGAAGAAAAAGAAATAACAACCAGCAACCATTATTCGTAAAGCCGGGGAATGATTCATTCCCCGGTTTTATTTTAAGCGCCGTCCTCCGCTCCCCTTCCCTGCCCCGCGACTTGAAATCTTCGCGCCTATACTCCAGACTTGAAAAAGGGCGCTTGCCGGCAGGCGCCGAGGAGGCCGCCATGCTCCCGAAAGGAAAATTCATCTGGGCCGTGGTTCTCATGGCCGCGCTGTTCCGTCCGGGCGGCGGCAGCGGGGCAACTGAAACCGGCCCCGCCCCCGGGGAGCGGCTTTACGATTTCAGCGGGTTCGAGCGGCAGCTTGAGCCGTATCTGGCGCTCTATCACGATCCGGCGTTTCCCTTTGATCCGCATGATCTTCGGGGCCGCTTTTCCTATCAGCGGGGCCGGGGTTATGATCTCTACGGTTGCGCGGACATGGTTTACCTGTTGTGGACCATGGGAGAGCTTGACGCGCGGACCACCCCCGAGGGGCGGCGGGATTGGGCCGCGCTCCTTCAGTCTTTCCAGGACCCGGAAACCGGCTGGTTCAGCCGCGGCAACGAGACGCTCCATTTCAAGGAACACGCCACCGCTTATGCGACGGGCGCGCTGGCCCTGCTCGGCGCGCGGCCGCTCCATCCGTTCCGGTGGGCGCGAGAGCTGACGTCGAGTAAAGCGGAGCTGGGGAAGTGGCTTTCCCGGATCTGGTGGGATGAGGTCTGGGTGGGGTCTCATCAGGGCGGGGGCGCAGCCGCGTCGCTGCTCATGAGCGGCGAGGCGCCGGAGGAATGGTTCGACTGGTATTTCGACTGGCTGGACCGCGAGGCCAACCCGCGGACCGGATTGTGGCAGCGGGCCTTCTTCAACAAGTTCACCGAGCGGCCGACCATGCACGACCTGGGCGGCGCCGCGCACTTCTGGTGGATCTATCAGCACCGCGGCCGGCCCATGCCGTACCCCCGGCGCGTCATTGACACCGTGCTCGGACTTCAGCTCGAAAGCGGGCTGTGGGATAAAAAGCTCATCAAGGGCGATTTCCCCTACTGCATCAACCTCGACGCGGTCAACGGACTCAAGGCCGCGTGGCTTGAGCTTAGCGGCCAGGGCGAAGAGTACAGGACCCATGACATCGTGAGCGCCCTTGACCGCTATTTTTTCCGCTGCCACGAGGTCTTGACCAAGGACGGGTCGGTGGCGGGGCTTTATGATAATTCGCACGACCTGCCCGGCGCCATCATCGGGGTGGCCGAGGCCGACGGGTTTTTCCGGGCCGCCACCGGCAAGAGCCGGATCCGGACTTCCCGGGAATGGAGGTCGGTGCTGGATGTGATCTGCTGGCTGTAATTTTTTTGAGTGTCGCGTCCCGGCCGCCCGGCGAGGGCGGCGGCTTGAAGTCATGATCATCTTCATCAAAATATGCGCCGTGTTCGCACTGGTTCTCCTGAACGGCTTCTTCGTGGCCTCGGAGTTCGCCATCGTGAAGATCCGCGAGACCAGGCTCAGCGAGCTCGCGGAGCAGGGCAGCATCCGCGCGCGGGTGGGCCGGGTCCTGGTCCGGAACCTTGACGCCTACCTTTCCGCCACCCAGCTCGGCATCACCATGGCCAGCCTGGGACTGGGATGGATCGGGGAACCCATGGTCTCCGAAGAGCTCAAGCCCCTGCTCCGCGGACTCGGCATCCACAATCCGACCACCGTCTCCTCCATTTCCATCGTCACCGGCTTCATCATCATCACCTTTTTGCACATCGTCTTCGGAGAGCTCGCTCCCAAGTCCCTGGCGATCCGGCGCACCGAAGACACGGCGTTGTGGATCTCCATGCCCCTGCGCCTCTTTTTCTGGATGTTCTGGCCGGCCATTTGGGTGCTCAACGCGGCCGCGCTGGGGACCCTCAAGCTGGTGGGCATCACCCCCGCCAGTGACGAGGAACTGGCCCACAGCGATGCCGAGCTGATGATGATCCTTTCCGAGGCGGCGGCGGGCGGCCAGATCAGCGAGCAGGAACGGAAGATCAGCGAGCGGGCGTTGCGTCTCGCTGATTCGAAGGCCAGGCAGGTTATGGTCCCGCGCAACGAGATCGTTTACTTTTCGCTGGCGCAGGGCCTGGAGTCGAGCCTGGACAAGGCTCGCCGCAACAATTTTGCGCGGTATCCGTTATGCGAGACCGATCTGGACAAGGTAATCGGGATGGTCCACATCCGCGACGTGTTCTGGATGCTGCGCGAGCCTGGCGCGCCGGACCTGAAGGCGGTGGCGCACGAGGCGCTGCTGGTATCGGAGGAGGAGAGCCTGGAGAAGGTGTTGCAGCGGTTCCGGGACACGCACATCCACCTGGCGCTGGTGGTGGACGAGGTGGGGTCGGTTTCGGGGCTGGTGACGTTGGAGGACGTGCTGGAGCAGTTGGTGGGGGCGATCCAGGACGAGTTCGACACCGAATCGCCGTGGCTGAAAATGCTCGCGCCCGAGGTTTACGAGGCCGCGGGCCGCGCACCGCTTGCCCTGCTCCGCTCCAAGTTCGGGATCGGGATCGAGGGTGAGGACGTGGTCACGATCTCCGGGTTCATCACCGACCGGATGGGCCGCTTCCCCAAGGAGGGAGACGTGGTCCGGATCAAGGACTGGAAAGTCACCGTCACCCGGACCGACGCGCTCAAGGTCAAGACCTGCCTGCTCGAACGCGTGACGGAGAAATCGGGCGACGGCTAACCGCTCCTCAAGACGGGGGCGGAGTGAGCACATAGTTGAGCGGGTCCTTGATCTCATCGCGGCTGATCACCCGGCCCCACCGCTCATCCCTTCGCAAGAACACCGCCGCGTTCCAGTCCAGGTGCACCAGCGCCCAGCGCCGGTCGGCCGCCATCCGCTGGAAAAATTCCGTGTACGGTTTGCGGTAGGCCGTTGCCACGGCCTCCGCCCGGAATTGGTCCGCGACGCGGGCGAGCTTGTCCTGGTCGTTGTAGGTCTCCAGGTAGAAGATGATGGCCTCCTCTCCGCCCAGCTCCATCCGGGGATCCGCGAACACCTTGCACTCCGGCCACAGCGACCAGATCAGGTAGCCGCCGATGTTCTCGCTGTTGATGATGTTGCCCCGGTACCCGATGGATTTCAGGTACGACGCGGTCTCGACCGGGTATTTTCCCGTCTCGATGCCGAAGCCCGGCCGACGGCCCGACCGGTCCCACTGCCGTGCCGGGATCGCCAGCGACAGAAGGGCAATAAAAGCCGCTCCGACGATGGCGAGCAATCCGCTCCAGCGGATGACCACCGGCGCCCGGAGCCAGCCCGGCCGCTTCTCGGTGAGGACCGCGACGTGGGCCAAGAGCGACGGCATCAGGATAACGCTGCCCACGCTCACGTTGCGCCGCGCCGTGAACGCCAAATAGGAAATTATGATCGCGAGCAGGACGAGCAGCGGGCGGCCCCTTCTCCCCGCGAGGACCACGGCGGCAAGGCAAAGGACCGTGAGCGCGCAGTAAGGGACCAGGACGCGCTCGGGCCAGGCCGTGACAAAGATCGGCTGCAGATCCGAGATAATCTTTTTGTGCAACATGCCTTTGAGCGCGGTCTCCTCCAGCAGCGTGAAAGGAAAAAGGGCGCCCCGCAGCCAGTACGGCTGGACCGCGCTGAAAGCGGCCATTGCGGCCAAGGCAAAAAACCAGGCATATAATTCCCGCCGGCGCCGAGAGAGTCCCTTTTCCTTGATCATCTCCCGGGCCGCGTCGCCCGCGTACGCTCCCGCCATGGCCAGGCCGATGGGCCAGAGACCTTCGGAGTTGACGAACAGCAACTGGAGGATAACCACTGGGAGGAGCCATCGGCTTCTCCCCATCCGCGCCCGCTCCAGCGCGAAGAACATCCCTGCCATGTAAAGGCAGGAAAGGTTCTCCGGACGGCAGTTGATGCGCGGGTTAAAGCTGAGCAGGAAGACAAAGCCCAGGAGCGAGCGCGCCGCCAGCGGAATTTTGCCCGGCACGGAAAAGAGGAGAAAGAGGAGAGTACCCGCGGTCAACAGGGCCTGCAGGAGCGTGGTCCCCTTGCCCCCGAACGCGGAATAAAAAGCGTACAGGACCAACTGAAACAGCCACTGCGCGTCAATCCATTCCATGCCCTCCCGGGTGAACGAAAACATGTCCTGCCGCGGGACCGACAGATGGTCCACGATCCATTGCCCGGTCCGCAGGTGCCAGAACAGGTCATAGTTGAAGACCCGAAAAGAAGCCAGGGCCACGGCTAACAGGACCACGCTTGCCGCCGCGGCCAGGCCCAGCACATCCCTCTGCCGCGCTTCCCCGCTCATGTCCGCGATTATATCTTAGCCGGCCGCTGAAAACACCTCTAAAGGCAAAGGGGTCAGTGCTTCGGTTTTCAGTTAATATCGGGATACTGCGAGGTGTTGAAGGTAATACTATTAACTGAAAACTGAAGCACTGACCCCTGCCGGGATAAAGCCTCCGCTCAGAGCAACGCGATGCCCTTCTCGATCCTCCTTAAGCCTTCCTCGATGTTCTTCATCGAAGTGGCGTAGGAAAGGCGGATGTAGCCCGGCGCGCCGAACGCGCCGCCCGGCACCGCCGCCACCTTGACCTCGTCGAGCAGGAACTTGCACAGCGCCACGTCGTCCTTGATCTTCTCGCCCTTCCAGCTCTTGCCGATGTAGGCCTTGAAGCAAGGCAGCACGTAGAACGCGCCCTGCGGGTTGTAGCAGGTGATGCCCTTCATGTTGTTCAGCGTCTTCACCGCGTAGTCGCGTCGCTTCCGGAACTCGGCGACCATTGTTTTCATGAAATCCTGCGGCCCGTTGAGCGCGGCCACGGCGCCTTTTTGCGCGAAGCTGGTGGGGTTCGAGGTGCTCTGTCCCTGGATCTTGCTCATGGCGCTGATCACTTCCCTGGGCCCGGCCGCGTAGCCGATGCGCCAGCCGGTCATGGAGTAGGCCTTGGACGCGCCGTTGACCACGATGCACCGCTCGAACAGCTCCTTGCCCGCGACCGAGGCGAAGGAATGGAACTCGAAGCCGTCGTAAACGATGTGCTCGTAAATATCGTCGCACACCACGTAGCAGTCGCTCTTCTTCAAAACGGCGGCGAGCCCTTGCAGCTCCTTCTTGGTATAGGCCGAGCCGGTCGGGTTGGACGGGCTG
>DATKZS010000119.1:0-19235 GCA_035527835.1 bacterium | reverse complement strand
CAAGCCTCACGCCCCACGCCCCAAGCCTCACGCCTCACGCCCCAAGCCCAAGCCCCAAGCCCCATGCCTCAAGCCCCAAGCCTCAAGCCCCAAGCCTCACGCCCCATGCCCCAAGCCTCAAGCCCCCTAGAATTTAGCGCCCTTGATGACCTTTCGGGCCGCGATTTTCAGCTCTTCCTCTCCCTCGCCCGGCGCCACCACCCGGAGCGGCTGGCAGAAATTGAGCACCTTGTCAAAGCTCGCCTGCTCCGGCGGGCTGAACATGAAGATCAGCGGGATTTTTTCCTCCATCCCGAACCCGAGCTCATAGGCCCGGATGGCGATGGCCACGTTGATCCCGTTCATGATCGGGATCCTGAGGTCCAGGATCACGAGCGACGGCGTGGACCCCTGGGCCAGCGCCTGGCTCATGGCCAGCAAAATGTCCTCCCCGGTCGCGAACGCCGCGGCCTCCACCTGGAGCTTTTGCGCCATGTCCTCGATAAACCACCGCCGGAACTCCGGGCCGAACCCCACCATCCACACCCGCGGCTGGGCCTTGGCCTTGCCCTTGCGCGCCGCCGCCTTTTCCGGGGCCTTGCCCGCGCGCAGGGTGATGTGGAAGAGCAGGCGCACGTCGCCGATCTCGATGATGTCCCCGTTTAGCACCCGCGCCCGCTGGATGGTGCGCGCGTTCGCCCGCGTGACCATGCCCGATCCCTGGTCCTCCAGAAAGATCTCGTTGTCCTGCATGGACAAGAGGGCGTGGTTTTCCGCGACCCCCAGCCCCGGCAGCTTGAGCCCGGCCTCCGCCCCTGACCCGATGGCCATGGGCAGATGCTCCACCCTGAAGCGCGCGCCCCGGCTCGGCCCGTCCAGCGCCGTGAACGAGATGCTGGTCCCTTCCGGGAGCGGTTGTCGGTCCTGCGGCATGAACTTTTATTTTAATACCTCATCCTGATCTTGTCAAAGCCTGGGCCGGGCCTGTTCGGGCCGCGGGCGCGCTTTTCCCCGGTGATGTGGCATAATCAGGGGCGCCGGGACCCGACGGACCGGGAAACCATGAAGGGGGTGGATGATGGGAAACAATCGTGGCGCAAAATCGGGCCCGCGGGCGCGGGCCGCGGTGCTGCTCCTGGCGGCGGCAACAGCCTGTCTGGCGGCCTCGTGCGACGAGGAGGAGCTCCAATATTTATTGCAGCAGGCGCCGGGCCAGGCGGAGCTGCTGATGGGCCGGGTCCCGTTCGAGCGGATGCTCAAGGACCCTGACCTGGACCCCGCCGTGCGCGACCAGCTCGAGTTCGTGCTCGAGGTCAAGCGCTACGGCGTCGAGAAGATCGGGCTGACGAGCAACAAGAACTACGAGGTCTACAAGGAGGTGGACCGCGACGCCGTGGTCTGGAACCTGACCGCGGCCGAGCCGCTTTCCATGACGCCGCTCACCTGGGACTTCCCGGTGGTGGGCAAGGTCCCCTACCTCGGCTTCTTCGACCAGAAAGACGCCGACCAGAAAGCGGCCGAGCTCAGCCTGCAGGGCCATGACGTGTACCTGCGAACCGCCGGCGCCTACTCCATGCTCGGCATCGTCGCCGACCCCCTCTATTCCACCCTCCTCAAAATGAGCGACGCCGACCTCGCCAACCTCGTGCTCCACGAGATGACCCACGGAACCGTCTTCATCAAGGGACAGATGGAGTTCAACGAAAACCTGGCCCTCTTCGTCGGCAACCAGGGCTCATACAACTACCTCCGCGCCCGCTTCGGGGCCGACTCGCCCCAGGCCCGCTACGCCGTGGATTCGAACGAAGACGACAAGCTCTTCGGCCGGGAGATCATGAAGCTCTACAATGAGCTCGACGTCATGTACCAGACCGACATCCCCGACGATCAAAAGCGCTTGAAAAAGGCCCTGATCATCGCCGCCCACAAAAAGCATTTCCGCGACGACGTCATCCCCCTGATGAAGACCCGCCAATACGACAAGTGGCCGGACAAAGACATCAACAACGCCACCGTGATCTCGCGCGTGGTCTATTTCCACGACCTCACGCTCTACGAGGACATCTACCGCGCCAAGGACTCCGACCTCAAGGCCGAGGTGGACTTTTTCAAGGGCGTGATGGCGATGAAGGGTGTAAACCCGGAAGAGTATGCTAAGGACTGGCTCACGAAAAAGGATTCTGGTTGAAACCACTCTCACAGACTATTTTGAAGGAGTGGATCAGCAAGCAATTGACTTGATTTTTTTTCATTATAACGATAAGGTTAGCCCATGATCCATTTGGATTTCATACGGCGATATCCTCCATCAAATCCATCACGAGCGGCTGCAAACCAGGATGAAATGCGCAAGCTCACATCGTCGGATGGTGTAAAGCTATTGACAGCTCCACCCGCATCGGTTTCCGAGCGGCGCATTCCCATGAAATCAGGCGATCCCGGTTGCCATCTTTGGGTGATCGATCAATCGGGCATTCCCTATATTCTCGAACATGCCCTTGTAACTCGGCCGCTCCAGTCCGGGCGAGTAACGCACACGAACCTTACCGGCGGCGCTCCCGCTTCATGTGGGGGCGAGATCTGGTTTGATCCCGCCGATGAAGTTCTCGTCTATATCAACGGTTGTTCCGGCCGTTATGGCCCGGACAATTCCCGGAAACTTGAGGATGCCGTTGAGGTTGTTCGACAACTGGGCTATAATGTTCCAAGCTTCGGCTGGGATTCTGATGCTGACAAACCAGCAAAGGTTTTACGCAGATGAATGAATTTAATCCAACCTCTTTTGAGGAGGCACTGGTAGCGGGCTCGTCCGACGAGAACCTGAAATCTCTGGCGCAGACCTCTGAACGAATCTTCGTCCGAAGTCTCGATCAATTGGCTGAAGACAATCCCAAAGCAAAGGGGCGCCGCTTAACCGCCTATGAGTCTCTGACCGTATACGGCAAGGATATTCTGCGCGAAGTTATCGCGGAAGGCTCCGCGTTGTTGTGCGATTCGCCGATGGCTGCCGGGCGGGTTCTTCAGGAGCGCCGCAAACTCCTAAATTTATCTGTTCGTCAGGTGGCGATACGGGCCGAGGTTGATCAACGCATAGTCGAGGAGGCCGAGAAATCCAGGCGATTGCCTGTCCGAGAGTACGAGCGGATTGCCAGGTCCCTTGCTCTTGATGAACGCTATTTGTCTTTCCGAGCCGAACCCGTTGGGAATGAACGTCTGGCCGTAAGATTGCGAACGATTGGGGATGAGCATCCGCGAATGACGGAACCAGCTGTTTCCGCCATTGCCGAAGCGGCTTGGGTGGCAATGACACAGATTCGTCTTGAAGAAGCGCTCAAGATCCAACCATGCCGTACTGGAATTAAGCCTTCCTCAAATTATGGGGGACCTGGATATCCTGCCTTTTTGCATGGCTATTATTTAGCCCAAAACTCGCGCGAAGAATTAAAGCTTGGAACAGGCCGCATCAATTCTTTGCGTCAATTATGTGAAGAACTAGGGATCCCCTTAGTTCAAGCTGAACTGGGGGAAAATCTCGCAGGGGTGACGGTCCAAATAAACGGGAGACGGGCGATTGTTCTTAACCTGGACGGCCAAAATCGGCATGTGTATATGCGACGTTCTACAATCGCTCATGAACTGGGTCATTTACTCTATGATATTGCGCCCAGCTTAAATGAATTACGGGTAGATGATTATTCCGAATTAGAAAGGCCGGTGGATCAAATCAGAGACCCTGTCGAGCAACGCGCCAACGCTTTTTCCGTAGAATTTATTGCCCCTCAAAAAGAAGTATATAAATTCCGAGGTAATAATGATCCTGTCGGAGAGATAATGGATTGGTTCTGGATAAGCTATACCGCTGCGCGGTATCAGCTTTGGAATGCCTTAGAACGCTCAATACCCCTGGAAAAACTTGTCTCCAAGCGCCGCGAACCAGCCCAGGAAGCAGAAGCACAAGAAGCCTACACAAGTTATATCCATCCTCTTCGTAATATTGCTATGTCTCGTGCGGGACGCTTTAGCGCGGTTGCGGTGCGTGCCGCTGAGGTTAACATTATTTCTTGGCAGACTGCCGCCGAGTATCTCAATTGCGCCGAAGAAGAACTGAAAAATGCCGCAGATCAGATTCGAGACCTCTTCCCTGCGGTTTTTTCGTCCCAATAATCGCGGGCCTGCGCAAACCGCGAGAGGGAAGCAGTTCCGCCTCTAAGCCTGCAAGCCAGTCCTCGAAAAGCTTTGAAGCCTGATGCACCACAGCCGCAATTAATATAGGCCAAGCACACCGTTATACGCACTCCTTGACCCCCCGGAACGTCCTTCTATGCACCGGGCAGGGGCCGTTTCGGAGGATGGCCTTTTTATGCTCGGCCGTGGCGTAGCCCTTGTGCAGGTCAAAGCCGTAGGCCGGGAATTGCTTATGCAGCTCGCGCATGATGCGGTCGCGGATGACCTTGGCCAGGATGGACGCCGCGGCGATGGACAGGCACAGGCGGTCGCCCTTGACCACCGTGACACTGGGAATGCGGCAGGGCACCGGCTGGTTCCCGTCAACCAGGATGAGATCGGGCGCCGGCTCGAGCGCCGCCACCGCCCGGCGCATGGCTTCGAGGCTGGCCGCCAGGATGTTCATCTCGTCGATCTCGCGCGCGTCGCACATGGCCCACGCGCAATCCACGGCGCCCGCCGCCACCGCCTCGTACAACGCTTCCCGCCGCCCGGCGTCCAGCATCTTCGAGTCGCGCACCTTCCGCAGCGGGCTCCCCGCCCCGATGCTCTCCGGAAGCACCACCGCCGCGGCGACCACCGGCCCGGCCAGCGGGCCCCGCCCGGCCTCGTCAACTCCGGCCACCCGGGCATAGCCCTGTTCGCGGAACCTGTTCTCCAGGTCGAGGCCGGGCACGCGCTTGCGTTTGAGTTCAGGAAAGAGGGCAGGGGCCTGGGGACGCGGCATGGTCAGGCCAGGTTGAGCGAGTTGTCCGCGAACTGCAGCGGCGCGCGCTGCGCCGAGAGAAAGACCACCTGGGTGCGCTCGCTCACCCGCTTGAAGGCCTTGCCGGCGACCACGGCGGCGGTCTCGTCGAGGCGCAGCGCGGAGTTGTCCAGGATGATGGGCAGGATGCGCTTCTGGGTGGACAGCTCGAGCAGCGTGATCTGGAGCGCGAGGTATCCGGTGTCGCGGGCCGCGGGGGTGAGCTGGTCGAAGTCCATCCAGCGGTTGCCCTCCGCGGACTTGAGGGCGATGGAGCCGTCGGGGTCAATCCGGGCCTCCGAGTAGCGCTTGGCGAACAAGGCCTGCACGTAGAGGTTGAAGCGCTGCCGCATGTGGGCGATGAGCTGGTTCCGCTCGATGGAGAAAAGCTGGGCCCCGCTCTTCAGCATGTGCTCATAAGCCTGCGGAGCGCTGCGCGAGCGCCCGCTCTTGCGGCCCACCGCCCGGGTGGACCCGGACACGCCCGGCCTGGACACCCCCGCGACGTGGACCCTGGCCTCAGCGCCATGGCCGGCGCCGGCCCCGGGGCCGAGGCCAACGGTATGGCCGGGCCCGTCGCCCGCGCCCGCGCCGGGGCCGAAGTCGGGGACCCCGTAGTCCCCCTCACTGGCGGCCGGCGCCGCGTCCTTCAGCACCGCGGAGTTGGGATTGGTCTGCCGGATCACCGTCTCCAGGCGCGTGATCTCCTTTCTCATCTCGTTGATGTCCATGCTGATCGCCGCGTGCCGGCGCAGCTCGTCCTCCAGCTCGCCGATCTTGGACTTCAGCTCCTGTCCCTGCTTGGTCAAGGACTCGACGTTCAGCTCCTTGATCAATTGCTTCTTGCGGTCGAGCACCGACTGGTAGCGTGCCTCCAGGTCGCGGTACTTCGCAACCTTGTTCTTCAGCTCCTCCACCGCGTCCGAGTCCGTCTCCTTCATCAGCTTTTCGATCACCGCCATCTCCACCTGGAAGCGCTTGATCACGCCCTGCTTCTTCTCTTCCAGATCGTTCAGGGTCTGCTCCAGCTCCGTCCTCCGCCCCAGCCGGTTGATGTGCTGCCACGTCGTCCAGAACACCATGCCCAGGCCCACGAAACTGAGAGCGCTCAGGTACTTGAGGACGTCCATGTACTTCGACGCCACGAACATCACGATGCCGCCCACCAGCAGCCCCGCCCCGATCATGAAAAGCTGCTGCTGCAATATCGGCGGAAAGGCCGACAGGAACCGGAACTCGTCATCGTATTTCAGGGACTCCTGGTCGAACTTCTCGACCTCTTCCCCCTGCATGGACAGAAGGCCCTTGTACCGGTCCAGCCGCTCGTCGATGTTTTCCGGCAGCCGCTTCAGGATCGGATACTTGTCAAGCTGCTCCTTGCCCGTGTTCATGAACTCGTCAAACTGGCCCGCGCTCTTCATCTTCGATTCGATCTCGAACGCCTTCTGCTGGTGCCCGTCTATCTCGTACTGGATCTCCTCCACCCGCTCCGCCTCTTTCAGCTCCTTCAGCATGGAGGTGAGTTTCTTCTCCCGCTCCTCGTTGGTCATCCCGTCGCCGCCGACCATGCCCGGCGCCCCGGGCATGCCCATGAAACCCGGCATCATCCCCGGCATGCCTCCGGGCATCATTCCCGGAACCACCGTCCCCGGCGCCATCCCCGGCTGCATCATGCCCGGCATGAATCCCGGCATCATCTGGCCCGGCATCTGCATGCCCCCGCCCATGCCGGGCATTCCCGGCCCCGGCATCCCGGGCCCCGGCCCCGGCTGGGCCGAAGGCGGCCGCGTCTGGCCGGGATGATGCTCCGAGTGCGAGTGCAAATCCTGGGCCGGCTCCGCCTCTTCCATCAGGGGAAGCGCCGACGGCATCCGGTCCGCCGCCGAGATGTAAAGGTTATAAAAAACGTCGAAGGAAGGAAGCTCGAAGGCCGAGGCCAGGATGGAGCTCACCTGCACCGGGTCGTCCGCCATTTGCTCGAACTTCTGCGAGGCCGGGTTGTACTGGGTCAGGCTGATCTTGCCGGCCTTGAAGTCCTTGAGGATCCGGTAAACGTCCTGGCCGCTCGCCAGCGTGAGGCCCGCCCGCGAGGCCGCCGGCTCGCCGTAGCTGATGAGCGACGCCTCGTCGTCGCGGTAGCGGTCCGGGTACAACAGGTCCAGAAGGCAGTTCACCAGCGTGGTCTTGCCCGACTCGGTCGGGCCGTAAATCACGTTGAATCCGGGCTTGAGCGGGAATTTACGGCTTTCCGTAAACCTCCCCACTCCCTGGATCACCAAGTCCATTATGTGCATGAGAAGGACCCCGGAGCACGGTTATTCATCGCTTATACCGGACGCTTTTCCTTGATTCTGGCGGCCTTGCCCTTGAGGTCGCGCAGATAATAAAGACGCGAACGCCGCACCTTGCCCGACTGCTTCACCTCGATCTTTTCCAGTACCGGCGAATGCAGCGGGAAAATCTTCTCGACCCCGATGCCGTAGCTGATCTTCCGCACCGTGAACGTGCTGTGCGAACCGGCACGGTGCATCTTCAGCACCACGCCCTCGAAAACCTGCACCCGCTCCTTGTCGCCCTCCTGGATGCGGTGGTGAACCCGGACCGTGTCCCCGGGACGAATCGCCGGAAGGTCCGGCTTCCTGAGTTGTTCCTCGATTGCCAGTAGCCGCTTCATGACTTATGCTCCTTCAAGTTTTATCTATCATACTCATGACCGCCGCCGTGGTCAAACCCGGCGGCTCCGCTGAGATATGTCAGACTCCTTTTCTTGACCACGGATGAACACGGATGAACACGGATAAAAGATAATATGGGACCATTAACAACCGACCGCCGTTCCGGCAAGGTCTCGGGGCTCAGGGCCACGGCTGCCGACTACTGATATAATCCGTGTTCATCCGTGTTAATCCGCGGTTCCTTTTTTCACTGCCTGATCGTCGGCAACAAGCCTCTTTACCTTGGACCCAGCAAACGGTCCAGGATGATCGCCGCCGCCATCCGCACCGACAGGTGGTTGTAGCCCGTCCCCGTCTCGATCGGCAGGAGCGTATGGTCCGCCCGCTCGAAAAACTCCGGCGCGATCCCCCACCCCGTGCCGAAAACCACGAGCCAAGTCCCGCCCGCCCTCATCTTCGACCCCAGCTCCGCGTAGCCCGCCGCGCCCGGCCGCGGCTTCGCGCTGGTAAACACGACCCGCGGACGCCCGCCCGCTTCCGCCTCGATCCCCGCCACCGCCTCGTCCAGCGTCTTCACCAGCCGCAACGTCTCGAACGCCTCCTTCCGCGTCACGTTGTACTCACCGCCCCGCCCCTCCAGCCAGTACGACCGCAGCTTCTCCACCAGCTTCATCTGCAGCGCCAGCGGCTGGATCACGTAAAAGCCCTTCACCCCATACGTCCGGCTGAGCCGCGCCAGGTCGTGCAGGTCCAGGTTCGTGACGGCCGTCGTGATGATCCTGCCGTCCTTGTCAAGGACCGGGCTGTGCAAGAGCCCGATGTAAATCCCGCCGGCCAAGGTTTGTGGAGTAGCCAGTAGCCAGTAGTCAGTAGCCAAGAGGAAGAAGGAAAGGGTTTGTGGTTTGTGGTTCAATCTTCCAACCCCAAACCCCAAACCACAAACCCCAAACCTCTTCATTCCCCTGGCTACCGGCTACTGGCTACTATCTACTTTTCCCCCTCCCCTCCTCCTCGATCTCCCGCAGCAGCTCCCGCTCCTCGTCGTCCGGAGGATACGTCTCCAGAAGGTCCGGCCGACGGAGCAGCGTCCGCCGCAGGCTCTCCTTCTTCCGCCACCGCCGGATCCGGTCGTGGTGCCCGGAGATCAGGACCTCGGGCACCTGCATCCCCATGAACTCCGCCGGACGCGTGTACTGCGGATACTCCAGCCGCGCCGGGAACGAATCGTCCGCCGGGCTCAGCTCGTTGCCCAGCACCCCCGGCACCTGACGCGACACCGCCTCGATTATCACCAGCGCCGCCGGCTCGCCCCCCGACAGGACGTAGTCCCCGATCGAGACCTCCAGGTCAACCGCCCGCTCCCGCACCCGCTCGTCAATCCCCGCGTAATGCCCGCACACCAGGATCAGACCCGGCAGCCTCGACCATTCCACCGCCAGCTCCTGGCTGAACCGCCTGCCCTGCGGAGTCAGCAACACCACCGGCATGTTCCCCGCCGCCGCCTTCACTGCCTCGATCGCCGCGAACAGAGGCTCCGGCTTCATCACCATACCGTCGCCGCCGCCGAACGGAGCGTCGTCAGCGTTCTGGTGCTTGCCCCCGGCCCATCTCCTGAGATCGTGCGCCCGGACCTCGATGAGCCCGGCATCGCACGCCCGCTTCAGGATGCTCTCCCCGACCGGGCCCTCGATCATCCGCGGGAAAAGGGTGATCACCTCGAACCGCATCAGCTCCCCTTTGTGCGAGCAGCGTTAGCCGCAGTCCAGATTACTTTTACTCAAATAAAAATAAACCGCATCCAAAGGGGAGCGGGTGCCCTCACCCGCGGTCAGTCCCGCCCGATCCGCCGAACCCGCCCGCCGCGCTCAGCGTCATGGCCCCCGCCTTCACGTCTATGGCCGATACAGCGTCCTTGGTCGCCGGCACCAGGAACTCGCCATCATCGCCCCGCACCACCAACACGTCGTTGCCGCCTAGCTTCGGGTCCGTCTCCTCGATCCGAACCACCTCGCCCAGCGCCCGGCCTTCCGCGTCCCGCACCTTGAGACCGATCAACTGGTACCAGTAGAACTCGTCAGCCTCCAAGGCCTCCAGCTCATCCTCCGCCGCCACCACCTCGAGGCCCCGCAGCCGCTCCGCGTCGTCCCGGTCCCGAACGCCATCCAGCGTGAACACGAAAAATTCCTTGTGCCGCCGCCGCTTTAAAATCCGCAGAAACTCCGGCTCCGCCGCAGGAGAGCTCCTGAGCCACAGCCCCTCCGCCGTATCGAACCACGTGCTCCGCGGGTTGTGCGGCCGGACCCGGACCTCGCCCCGGATCCCGAACGCCTTCCCGACAACGCCCAGCGCGATGAGCTCGCGGCCCATTCCCGAATCCCCGCCGCCGTCCGAATCACCCCGGAACTTCAAGCACCGGCTTGTGGTCCGAAGCCGTCGCCGCCTTCAAAAGAGTCCGGATCGCCTGGATCGTCTGACCCTCCCGGCCGATCACCCGGCCCCGGTCAGTCTCCGCGACCCGAAGCTCATAAACCACCGTCCGCCCGCCCGGAACCGTGCGCACCTCAACCTGGTCCGGATAATCAACCAGGTTCCGCGCGATATAAGCGATAAGCTCTTCCATCACAACCTCTCCTTGCCGCCCACGGCTCTAATTCATGGTGAGGAAATCTGACTCAGCCAACCAATCTAATCTCACGCCGGCGCGGACAACTCAGAGAATAATTCCATCCTCTATTTTTTCTTTGCGGTCTTTGCGCCTTTGCGAGAGATAAATCACCCGGTGTTCGTCTCCACGCCCCAATTACGCCGTCGGCGCTGGTGCTTCCGCAGGCTTCTCCTCCGCCGGCTTCGGCGCCTTCTCCGCTGCCCGCGCCTTCAGGACCCCCTGGCCGCGCAAAATCTCGCGCACCGCGTCCGACGGACGGGCCCCCTGGTCCAGCCAATAAATGATCCGCTCCGTCTTCAGGGTCACCGCATTCTGCGAGGCCAGCGGATCGTACGTCCCCAGCTTCTCCAAATACCGGCCGTCACGAGGCATCCGCTTGTCAGTCGCCACCACCCAATAATACGGCCGCTTGTGCGTCCCCGCACGACTCAATCTCAATACTGCAGCCATTGCTCCTATCTCCCTCCTTTTAACCTGTTTAAGAAAAATTAACAGTGATTAACAGGATTCACGGGATATTAACTTCTTTTCTTATCCTGAACATCCTGTGCATCCCTGTTCCCCAATTGTCTTACATGAACCTCCCCAGCCCCGCCACGCTCAACCAAAGGGGCGAGGGTGCCCTCACCCGCGCATCTTTTCTTACATGAACCTCCCGATCCCCGGCAAACTCATCCCGCCCTTCGCCGACGTCATCTGCTTCATCAGCTTCTGCATCTCCTGGTAGTCCTTGATTAACCGGTTGACGTCCTGCACCTGCGTCCCCGAACCCGCCGCGATCCGGCGCCGCCGCGAGCCGTTCAATATCTTGTGGTTCCGCCGCTCCTTCCCCGTCATCGAATTGATGATCGCCTCGATCCTCTTCAGCTCATCCTCCGCCGGCTGCATGTTCTGGATCTTCTTCAACTGCTTCCCCACGCCCGGGATCATCTTCAGCACGTCCTCCAATGGCCCCATCTTCTTCAGCTCGTGCAGAGCGTCCCTGAAGTCCTCCAAGGTGAACTCGCTCCGCCGCATCTTGCGCTGCATCTCATGGGCCTTCTTCTGGTCTACCGTCCGCTCCGCCCGCTCGATCAGCGTCAGGATGTCGCCCATCTCCAGGATCCGCGACGCCATCCGCTCCGGGTGGAAAGCCTCCAGCGCCTCCAGCTTCTCGCCCACGCCCACCAGCTTGATCGGCTTGCCCGTCACCGCCTTGATCGAGAGCGCCGCCCCGCCGCGGGCGTCGCCGTCAAGCTTCGTCAGCACCACCCCCGTGATCTCAACCGCCGCGTTGAACGACTCCGCAACCGTCACCGCGTCCTGCCCCGTCATCGCGTCCGCGACCAGCAACACCTCCACCGGCCTCGTCCGCTCCTTGATCCGGCGGAGCTCGTCCATCAGCGCTTCGTCAATGTGCAGACGCCCCGCCGTGTCTATGATCACCGTGTCCAGCGCCTGCTTCCTGGCCTGGTCCACCGCCTGCGCCGAGATCTCAACCGGGTCCATCTCCGTCGTGCTCGCGAACGCCGGGACCCCCAGCTTGCCCGCCAGCACCTGGAGCTGCTCGATCGCCGCCGGGCGGTAAACGTCGGCCGGAACCAGGAACGGAGAGCGCTTGCGCTGGTCCCGAAGATACAGCGCGATCTTGCCCGCCGTCGTCGTCTTCCCTGACCCCTGCAAACCCACCAGCATGATCACCGCCGGAGGAGCCGCCTTTAAATTAAGGTCCTCCCACTGCTCCCCCATCAGCGTCACCAGCTCGCGAAAAAACAGCTTCACGAAATGCTGGCCCGGAGTCAGGCTCTCCATCACCTCCTTGCCCAGGGACTTCTGTTTAACATCGGCAAGGAAGCGCTTCACCACGTTGTAGTTGACGTCAGCCTCCAACAGGCTCTTCCGGATCTCCTTCAGCGTGTCCTCGATGTTACGCTCCGTCAGCTTCCCATGGCCCCGCAACTGCTTGAACGCCGACGAAAGCTTATCGCTCAACCCTTCGAACATCCCTCTCCTCACCCTCCATTCAAGGGCATACCAATCCCTCCCGGCCAGACCCCAGGGTCCGCCGAATCAAATAAGAATACATTCAAACCCCGCCACTGTCAAGACTTTACGCGCCCAACATTGGTGGCGGGGACACTCCTGTCCCCAGCGACCCCAATTGTGGCGCACCCGTCCCGCCTGCTCTTCTGCGACCGCCTTCACCCCCTGTCCCCGCCAACCCCTCCCCAGATCCAACCACAAACCACAGACCATAAACCTCCCCCTCTCCCCCTCCCCCGGATAAATCCCCCCTCCCGCCAACCCCGCCAAAACCGCCTCGTACCACAGGTTTGAAACCTGTGCCTTCACCCGCCCCAAACCCCGGCCCTTACCCAACTCCCAAGGCCCCTAAACCAGCCTTCCCCAATCACCATCCATCCGCCACCTGCCGCCCTTGCCCCAACGGGGCACCCTTACCACAGCCCAGGCTCGGCCAGACCCCGGCCGGCCCACCACGGGAACGCCTTGATCCCCGCTTCCCTTCTTTTTTTTTGACAACATACATGGAGGGGGTGTAATGCGGTATCGAGTGAGGCGCCATGGGCATGAAGGTACGGGCTCGTAACCTGAAAGGTTAAAACAAGACAGCCCAGGGCAACGCCCTGCGGAAAAAGACGGTCCCCAACCTATCACGCCCTGAAAGGGCAGAACAAATAAAGAAGCAAGTAAGCGAATTAAGTATGGTCTCCCCAGAATTGCCGTATACCAAGCATGGCCTTCTTTATCTTCGCAACTCCGGCGCTATCATGTGCTGAGTTAGGTATGACGTACCCAGAACTCCTTATACATTAAGGCCATTATTCCTACAAATCTGTTCGAGGCGGTTCATTCTTTGGGAAATCACGGTATTATCTGGACAACTCCATTCAGGATCATCATGACTAGGTTTACATCCGAAGGATAATGATTCCCGTAAATAGTCAATATCTGGGCGCGGAAAGCCTGGCAATTTCTCTAACAGAATGAGCAAATCTTCTCCGGTACGGCTCTCATATTCAAGTGGAACTAGTTTTCCGGTCTTAGCTTGATATATTGCCCTGATGAGATGCTCAATTAAGCTTCTCATACGTTGGCATGCTACATCCCGTTTAATTTCATCACCACCGGCATTTTGTCTTATCCACTGGCATCTTGATCTAAGTTCATTGTATGGATTTACTTCTATGCCCTTGTCAGAAAACTCTCTTATCCTGTGAAAAATTGGTTTACGTCTCTCGTTAGCATATTTGAGCCTATCCGCAACATTTCGTAAATGAGTTAGAACAATGATCTGCTTCTCGCATTCATCTAAAAGTTTGTTTATTACTGGCCCTAAAAAACTTTCTCTATGTTCATCATCAAAAGCTGGAATGGGGTCATCAAAAAGAATAAAGCCAAAGGGGCAACCTTCAGCCGTTGCAGAAGTTATGTGAAGTGCCAAACCGAGGCAGTTCATTTGGGATTGGCTGAAATGAGTTGAGGCATGGCACTGCTTGCCAAGAATATTCGCCATTAGTCTCATTACTTGACCACTTGGGATAACACTATCAAACTTAACATGTCCCCTATCCCCATAAAGAGCATTGAACCAACTGCAAATATCATTTCCCCTTTCTTGAATTCTTGCTCTATGCTCTTCGTCTAAATAAGCTCTTACAGCTTGTCTGGCAGTCTTTAGTTGTTCAAGTGTCTGCAACACATTGAATGCGACTAGAACCGACCTTCTATGAGAGAGAATCTCTTTTGTAACTTCCAGTTGGTGTACCGCTTCGTTTGAAGAGAGGGCAGGTTGGAGAACCTCTTCAAAGTGTTTTGCTGCAAGTGTGTGTTCACGGAGTTTCTCTTGATATCTAACAACAAGACTGGAAAGAGTTGATGGTGTAGTATTAACAAACTCAATGATTGTATACCTCTTTTCAGGTTCATCAGTTAAAGATAGGATTGAATCGATTATGTCACTTGCAGATTGTATTTGCTCTGAAAGAGATTTATAGGGCAAGTGAGTTTCCCTCAATCTGCCTGAAAAAGTATCCAATTCTTGTTCTCTTGCAGGGATCAATGTAAGGAGACGTTCTCTTTCAGCTTCTTCTAGTTGAGAAGGAAGACAGCTTTTTGCAGAGGCGAAAATACCATTTATAAAACGTTTACAATTCGTGATAGCCCTTTGAAGTTCCTCCCTTGCTTCTGTGTATTTTGCGCTTTGCTCCAGCCTCCCTTTTATTTGTTCATATTTTTGAAGCGTTATTGTTGGTTCTTCACAGAAGGGACATTCTTTGGTTTTTCCTTCCTTGATAGAAGCAGTATCAATCAAGTCAAGTCCGTTTTTCCAGAAATTCAGTTTTTCAGGATCAAGTGCGGATTTCAGTTGTTGATAGCTTCTTGATATTATTTCAGCATAGCCAATGATTGCGCCTCTTAATTCATCAAAGGCTTCCAGCATTGATGTAACATTGTGGTTCAGGTCTTTAATGAGGTTTTCAATATCATGCTTAGGGCAATACGGAGTTAAGTCGAAGATGCGCCGTTTAGCTTCACCTAATCTAAGATTTATATGACCCCTCAATTCTTCTTCGGAGGCACTAAGCATCCCAAATTCATTTTGATACTGGCTCAAGATTTCGTTCCAATCTTGAGAGAAAGATACTTGATCATGATTCCAGCGAGAAGCGAGAGGAGCTAGTGCTTCAATATCAATAATCAATCCTTTCAACCTCTGAAATGAGGCATATTGACCTCTAATTTCAATGGGCAGTGAGTTAAGGAACCGATCGCACGAGCTGTCTAAAGCCCTTTCGAAAGAAAGCAGTGATTCAAGACCAAGAAGCCTGGATATGAAATCCCTTCTCTCTTGGCCTGTTGACATTATCAACCTTTGAAGATTTTCTTGAACAATTATAGGATTGAAATATTCAGTTTCTGAAATCCCTATAGGTGCAAGGTTTCTGAGTTCTGTTCCATCTAATGTTAATGTTGATTTTTCATCAGTGCCCTGAATATGAAGAGTCCTGCGAAGCCTCTTCCTGCTCCTATCTTTCAGTTCAATTTCAGCCTCAACGAAAGGGTCTTCTCCTGATGGACAAAGAACGTTCCTCATTGCTCCTCGGAACTCAACTTCGTCAACATCACGCCTTTTTCTTCTTCCAGTAGTCCCGTAGATCAGCCATTCAATTGCTTCGGCTATTGTGGTTTTACCACTACCATTTTGACCCACAAAGATCACAAGTGATGAATCGAATGAAATCTCATTTCCACATTCATAGAAGCCTTTGAAAAAGCTACTCTTGAGATTGATTAGCCTCATTGATGCGCTCCTTGAGAATTTCCAATATCTCATTCAAAACTACGAAATTGTTATCTTGACTCTCATCTCGGATGGCAATATTGAAAGCGCTTAACAAACGCGACATAATGGTGGAGCTGACTTTTTGCTCAAGTTCTCTCAGAAGAGGATCATTTAACATTGGTTGTTTACCTCTACAATACGTTAATGTAAAGTATTTTTATTTCCGGGGACATAATTCATATCTCGTCTGTCCCCGCCCCCTTCCGGTCCCATTCCCCGTCCAGCATCTCCCCTTCCATCCCTTCCCGTAATCTCTCTGTCAGTATATCCCGTGCTGGTTCCTTGTCAAGCAAAAAGTCGAGAAAAATGAATAGTCGCCAGTAGCCAGCCGAAGCCGCTATTGGCTCATTTCTTCGTCCCCTTCCCGCGCTTGCCTTCCACTCTTTTGGCCAGCTTGTCAAAATCCTGGTCCGGGGCCAGCGCCTCCTCCGCAAGTCTGCCCCGGTTGAATTTCTCATATTGATCCAGGGCGAGCTCCCTGGCGATTTCCATGGAGATGGTGCCCGCTTTTTGGAGAATCTTCTTTTGATTGAAGCGGAGGAAAGCATCCAGCCTTTCGCGCCAGTCCTTCATATAAAGGGGCTTCCTGCTGGCGGCTTGTTCCTCGGCGTAGTCCAGATACATGGTCACGATCCGGTTCAGGCCCTTGATCTCGGGCTCGTTGAGGTAATTTTTGGCGATGGTGACGTCATGTTTTCTCAGCCTGGCGCCGCTCCATGCGGTGAGGCCCATATTGGGCTTTTCCGCGTCCGCGCGTTCCGCGATGATTTCGGCGGCGGTCTTGCCGGTGACGGAGAAGTGGAGCTTGTTTTGGACGATCTGGAAGAATTCTTGAGTGGTTTCGGCCCCGGGGTCGTAATCAATGGCGAGCTTATAGATGTCCTTGATCTTTTGATAGAAGCGCTTTTCAGAGGCCCGGATGTCGCGGATGCGCTCCAGGAGTACATCGAAATAGTCCGCGCCCAGGGTTTTTCCCTCTTTAAGGCGCTGGTCATCCATGACAAAGCCCTTGACCAGGTATTCGCGCAGATGCTCGGTGGCCCACTGGCGGAACTGGGTGCCCCGGAGGGACCGGACCCGGTAGCCCACGGTGAGGATCATGTCGAGGTTATAATGAGCAACGAACCTTTCCACGCTCCTGCCGCCCTCGGATCGAACTATTCGATATTGTCGAATAGTTGCCCCGGGGGAAAGCTCCTGGTCCTTATAAATGCTCTTTATATGGTAGTTTATCGTGCCAACGCCCACTTGATAGAGTTCGGCGAGAAGCCGTTGAGTGAGCCATACGGTCTCCCCGTCCAAAATGACCTGGACCCGGCTTTTACCGTCCTCGCTTTGATAAAGGAGGATTTCCGAGGAAGGAATTTGTGGGGACATGATAGTTAATTCTCCCGCCGATAGGCAGTGATTGATGTTGAGTCAGGCTCTCCCTTCCAACATTTTTCATTATATCCTTCTCCGATAAGCAGTCAAGGGAAAATTTGGGAAATATGAAATAGTGGTCAGTAGCCAGCAGCCCGTAGCCAGGGGAATGAAGAGGGTTGGGGTTTGTGGTTTTGGGTTTGAGGTTGGAAGATTGAACTAAAAACCACAAACTCCAAACCACAAACCCTTTCGGCCAGGCATTACTTTTTTTCCTTTTTGATGCGACCATTTTCCATATTATAGGGGGGGACACTTTCAGGTTTGTGGTTTGAGGTTTGTGGTTTGTGGTTGAAGATGGAAGGAGGGGAAAAAGTGTATAGGCATGCTCAACAACGGGGTAGAAAGCGGTCATTTTGGCGCGACGTTTCGTGGCCTGATTTGTGGGACAGAGCGGCCCGGATTTTGGGACGCGGGTGGCCCGGGCGGTGGGACGCGGGAGGCCGGATATTGGGCTAGCCGTGGTCCAGTTCAGGGTCTTGGCGGCCTGGGCCTTGGGCCTCAAAATTCAGGCCACGGGCGGCCAACTCACGGATTTCTTTGGAGACCGGGCCGAAAACAGGGAAAAATTTTCCGGGAAAAGGCTGGCGTGGCCTAAATCAGCCGCCAGTGGTCAAGGCCAAAATTTTTTCGCGCATTGCTTTTCCTCGTTCCGATTTCCCCGCTCCCCGTTCCTTGCTCCTGGCTGCTGGCTACGGGCTACTGGCTACTTGTTCCCGGCTGCTGGCTGCTCGCTACTATTTTTCCAAACATGTTGGTGCCGGGGCCGGGTTTGGGGCCGTGGTCGGGGAAGCGGATTTTGGAGGGGATGGTGAGGATTTCATGAATGGTCGCGGAGGCGCGGGACGGCCCGGCGGGGCCGGGCCCAGTGGATGTGCCGGCGTTGCGCCGACGTTTCCAACATTTTCAGTTGAGCCGAAGCCCCGCGATCTTGATGGCTCCTCGGTGGTATCCGTCGGGGAAGAGTTTTTCGAGGTCGGCGAGCTCGATCGAGTTTTGCTCGCAGGTTTCGTAGACGGTGGGGACGGTTTTATTTTGGGCGAAGGCTTCGCGGAGGTAGTTGATGATTTTCCAGTGGTTGTCGTTGAGTCCGCCGGGGATTTTCATTTCGCGGGCGCGGTTGGCGGCGAAGTTCTGGTCCCATTCGGACGGGTCAACGAGGAAGCCCTGGCCGTCCACGCGGTAGACCTTGTCCCTGGGCGAGGCCGGGGGAGCCGGCTGCGCCTTTTCCGCCCACGAGTATTTGACGTACTCGTCCTTGTAGGTGAGCCCGGCCAGCTTGCAGGCGCCGCGGAAATAGCCGGTGGGGAAGAGGCGCTTCAAGTCGCGGAGAAAGAGTTTGTGCTCGCGGCAGGCGTGATACACCAGCGGGCAGGCGCCGGTCTGGTCAAAGGCGTGGCGGATGAAGCGGATGATCTCCCAGTGGGCCTCGCTGAGCCCGGCCGGGATCCCGACCTCCTTGGCCATGCCCTCGGCGAAGTTCTCGTCCCACTGATTCCGGTCCTTCAGAAATCCGCTATCGTCAACCTCGTAGCTCTTGCCCTTGAAGGTGAACGTTCCCATCTTCAAACCTCCTTGCCAGCGCCTGAGCCTGGCCGGCCGCGCTGCCGCCACGCCGGCGGCGCTGTGTTCCAACATCTGCTGAATAGTCTGGCAACAATTATGCCCAAAAGCCGGAAATGCCTAACTCGCCTCAGCCATTGCGTTTTCTCGCCGTTTCGCCGCCCGGCCCGAAAACTTTTCGTCCCGGTTCTGTCAACTTTTTTGCCAAACTGCAAACCTTGGCGGCCGGCGGGACACTCCTGTCTCTCGGTTGAAATCATGAAAAGAAGCGAGGATCGAGGAGCGAGAATCGAGTCAATTTTCCGGACACCCTCGATCCTCGCTGCTCGCTCCTTTTTTCTGAGCAGAAATGGAATCTGTCAAAATCGTGCATAACCTTTATTCGAGAGACGCCGCCCGCCGGCGAGAGATGAAAGGAGAGGCCATGAAAAAGTACGTGGTGGAGGGCTCGTTCGGTTTTGATCATCTCGAATTGATTGACGCTCCGGCGCCGGAGCCTGGTTCCGGCCAGGTCGTGGTCAGGGTGAACGAAAGCGGCGGCAAGCCGCGCGCACTCCAAAGCGCATCGCGCCGAAATTTCAAACCTCAAACCCCAAACCACAAACCTCTTCTCCCCTT
>DATKZS010000118.1:0-20591 GCA_035527835.1 bacterium | reverse complement strand
TCAAATGCACAAGCAGATACAGGATAGGGATGTCGAAGGCGCCGTAACGTCCCGGCAAAAGCCGATAAAAACAAACTGCCCGGCCGATTGATCCGGCGGGCCAGATGTGAACAGAGGCAAGTGTTTCAAGCAATGTTGGTGGGCCGTGCGAGATTCGAACTCGCGACCAACGGATTAAAAGTCCGCTGCTCTACCGGGCTGAGCTAACGGCCCATACCTGATTTGCCTGCCGGGGATTGGTCATGACTGGTCCGCTGATGCCGGGGTCAGCGCCGCGGTCTTGGATGGAACCAGCCGCTCATTCAACAGGCTGCTAATGGTATCATATAACCCGCGTCCGCGCAATGACTGCGGCGAGTCGGTCAGGGTCAGAGCTTCGGTTTTCAGTTAATGTCAGGATGGCCTCATTTTCCGGCAATGCCCCCATTAACTGAAAATTGAGGCCCTGACCAAGCCATGCTTGCATTTTACCCGGCGGAAGATGTATATAGTAATCAGTTCGATAATTCCGCCGCGGCGCGGGGATCGGGGCAAAGGGGGTCCTTTGACTGGCAAGGGCAAGAAACTCAATTCATTGGAGCGGCGCTACCAGCGCGCGTCGTGCGATTTCCCGTCCGAGTTTACCTGGGGCACGGTCACCCACCGGGGCGCGGCCAAGGTGATCAGCCTGGGCGGATGTTACCTGGCCACCGAGGTCATCGTTCCCTGCTTCGAGGAGGTCGAGCTGACTTTTGCCATGGACCCGCAAGCGCCGCCGCTGCGCTGCCACGGCAAGGTGGTGTGGCTCTCCGAGCAGGGCATCAAAGTCAGGACCGGACGCCGCGAGCGCGGCTTTGCCCTGGAATTCAAGCGCATCTATCCGGAGGACCGGGCCCGGGTGGATGAGTACGTCAAACGCCAGACCCGCCTCTTCCGGGCCATCGAGCATGAATTCAAAAAGGCCCGTCCGGACAAGGACCTGATCAAGGACGTTTTTGGTCTGGCCTGCCCCGGAGAATCAACGCACCTGGGACACATCCACAAACGCTGCCGCGAAGAGACCCGCTATTTCCGCCTCCGGGTCTGACGCCCGCCGCTCCGCTTCTATCCTGAGTTATTCGCATTGCGCAGTGAATATGAGCTGGGCGATTGAGGCCGGGGTAGTCCACACGTCTCATGTGGGCGCCCGCGGCGCGGGCTCCAGCCGGAAAGCCTGGTCCACGGTATGTTCTGCACTGAGCCTGAGAGGGGGAGGGTCAGAGCTTAATTTTTCAGTTTACGAGAAGGTTTCCGAAATCTTCGGCCCGCCCGATATTAACTGAAAACTGGAGCTCTGACCCTGGCCGCCATTCCCTGCTTGACACCGCGCGAGTATCTTAATAAAATTGAATCAGTTGCATTACAGGGATACGGCGGATGAATACTGTACAAAACGCGAAGCTTGGGTCGGGCGCGGGACCGGAGGCGGGTCAATGTCCCCGATGATCACGGAACCGGACAAGGCGCGGCGGCTGGCGCGGGCCATCGTCTCCGATATTAACGTGTATAACTCCGACAAGGTCAAGCAGGGCATCGAGAACGACAACCTGTTCGAGGCCATCGAGGACGAGCTGGAGGAAGGCCGCGAGCTCTACCGCTCCCGCGTCGCGCCCGAGATCGTGGCCAAATATAATTACTTCGACCTGGCCGTGGTGGACATGCTCTTCAAATTCTCCGGCAAGTACAAGTCCAAGATCTGGTAACCCCCTTGGCCCGCCACTCCTTTGCAATCGCCAGTCTCGACGCTCCCCTCCGGGTTGACCAGTTCCTCTCCCGCCAACCGGGCCTGCCCTCCCGCTCGCGGCTCAAGGCCCTGTTCCACGAAGGCCGGATCACCGTGAATGGAAAGCCCGCGCTGCCCTCCGCCCGGCTCAAAATCGGCGACGCCATCATCGCCGACGTGCCCGATCCCGTGGCCGCCGGCCTCGAGCCCGAGCCCATCCCGCTCACCGTGATTTACGAGGACCGGCATATCATTGTCTTTGACAAGCCCGCGGGCCTGCTCACCCATCCCACCCCCGGCCGCTCCACCGGCACCCTGGTCAACGCGCTGCTGTATCACTGCCACGACCTCTCCGGCGTGGGGGGGTCCATCAAGCCCGGCATCGTCCACCGCCTCGACAAGCTGACCTCCGGCGTCATGGTCGCGGCCAAGACCGACCTCGCCCACCACGGCCTCGCCGCCCAGTTCAAGGCCCACTCCATTGACCGCAAGTACCTGGCCGTGGTCTATGGCGAGATGGAAAAACTCTCCGGATCGTTCGAGACCGTGATCGGCAGGAACCCTCACCACCGGCTCAAGATGACCAGCCATACCGAGAAGGGCCGCCGCGCCGTGACCCGCTTTAGCACCCTGGCCCGCAATAACGGCATGAGCCTGGTCGAGCTCACGCTCGAGACCGGCCGCACCCACCAGATCCGGGTGCATCTCTCCGACCATAATCACCCGGTGGCGGGCGACGCGCTCTACGGCAAGGGCCGCACGGTCCCGGCCCGGCTTAAGCCGGAGCCGCGCGCGGCGCTCAGGCGCCTCGACCGCCAGGCCCTGCACGCTTATCGTCTCGGTTTCGATCATCCGTCCACCGGCCTGCGCATGGTTTTCGAGTCGCCGCTGCCGCCGGACATCGCCGTGGTCGCTTCATCTCTCGGGCTGCTCACCGGAGTGAAACTGCCCGCCAGGTCGGGCCGCGTGCAATGAGACCCTCCATGCCTGGGTCCATCATAAAAGGCGCGCCTTTTTTCACGCTCCCGGCGCTGGCGCTCCCGGGCGTCGCGCACGGCTTCGGCACCCGTGACCTTGGCCGGGGCCATGCGGTGGCGCATGACCGCATCAAGGCGTCCTTTCCGCAACTCCGCCATATCGCCACCGTGCGCCAGGTCCACGGCTTGAGCGCGGTCCACGTGAGAAAAATCCGGGACGTCGCCGCCGTCCGCGGGCTCCACGCCGACATCATCATCGTGAGCGCGCCGGGCGTGGCCGCGGCCGTGCGCACGGCGGACTGCGTGCCGGTCCTGATCTGCGACCCGGCCCGGAGAGTGGCGGCGGCAGTGCATACCGGCTGGAAGGGCACCGCGCTCAGGGCCGCCGGAGAGGCCGTGAGCATCCTGCGCCGGGAGTACGGCTCGCGGGCGACGGACCTCATCGCCGGCATCGGTCCATCCATCCTGCCCTGCCACTACCAGGTTGACGCGCCGGTGATCCAGGCCATCGGCAAGGCCCTGGCCGGACGGGCCGCGGACGTGCTCGAGCCCGACGGGCCGGGGCATGCCCGCCTCGACCTCTCTTCGGCCAACCGCATCATCCTGGAAGAGGCCGGGCTGAAGCCCGGGAACATCCAGGAGCTCCGCGTCTGCACCTACTGCCACGCCGAGCTCTTCTTCTCGTATCGCCGCGAGGGCAAGGGCGTGCCGTCGCTCTATCACTTCATCGCAATCGTTGCCGAGGCAGGATAAAATGAACGCCATGCGCTGGAGCAAAAAACACAAAGGCGCAGGCTCTTCACTTTCGGGAGCGGCATGGCCGTTGGTCCTGGCGCTCTGGTGCGCGGCCGCTCCGATCTCCGGCCGCGAGCCGTCGCTGGGCCGGGTCGAGGTCATGGCGCCGTCAACGCCGCGGACGGATGTGTACACTACCGTCGCAGTGGTGGCGCGGACCGAGACGTGGGACATTGACCGGGACTTCCGGGGCGAGGCCTGGCTGTGGACCGACGGTCCCTGGATTCGGCCGTTCCACGTCAAGTTCGTTGCCGCTGACCGCGGGGTGATCTTCCAGCCGCTGAAGTTCGAGCTGCCGGCCTTGCAGCGGATCGAGGCCTACTCGCTGACCGGAGTGATCCAGTCGTGGTCGGACCCGGTGTTCCCGGTGGCGGACAACTACCGCGGCCCGCGCCTGTTCTGGGGCAAGCTCGGCGACTGCGCCGCGCCCGGCCTGGATTTCTGCATCGCGGAGCACGGCGAACGGCCGCCGGCCGCTGGGCCCGGCAAGCCGGCCCTCGGCGTCCCCCTCTTGATCACGGGTCTCAGCAAACAGGCCGGGGCCGAGACGTGGCACATCATCATCAATCCGGGCCTGGACCCGGCCGCGCAAACGGCGCTGGTCGAGAATTTGAAAGCGGCGGCGAAGCCTGAAAAGATTCTGGAAATTTTCGCGGAGCAGGAGGGCGGCCTTTTGCTCGCGGTCCCGCCCGTCGGAAAAGGCCTTGCTCTCCCGCCTCATCTGCTGGTGGTGACGGGCCAGCCGGATGACGCCTCGCCGGCGGGTGGTTTCATGGAAGGATTCAAGAATTCATGGCCCGCGGCGCGGGGCCGGGGCACGGTCATGGCCGCGGTCGCGGACCGCGACGGGTGGATCGGGGTATGGAGCGAGGGGGATGAAGCTCCGAGCATCTGGAAGGCGCTCGGGCGGGGCGATGCTTACGCGTCCTGGGGAGGGCGGACTTTTATTGACTGGAAGGGCAATTTCTCGGCGGCGGCCGCGAACGGCGCTTTACGGATCATGGTCGCGGGCCGCGGGCCGCGGGAGGAGGTCAGCCTGCTCCGGGACAGCGGCGGGGAGCTCGGCCAGGCCGCGTCCTGGAGCACGGATGATTTCCGGTTGGACCGGTCGTTCCGTGGCGCTGCTCCCGGCGGCGCGTCGCGGTTCTTCATCGCGGTGACCGAGCCGGGGTCGCCGCGCGGCTCTCACGCGCTGGCCGGCCCGCTGCTCATAAAATAAGGTTCTCCACATTCGGGAGCGGATCGTCTTCAGGCGGGGTTAAAGAATTTACACGGATGAAAACGGATGGGATGGATGACACGGATCGGAACAATGTTTTCGGGACAATGATCCGTTCCATCCGTTATCATCCGTAGGCTTAAGGAAGAGAATAAATTCCGATGACCGGGAAAGGGTCGGGTTGATTCATGCCAACGGATTGAGGACGGATCGCACGGATGTCCGTTCTTTCCGATCCGTGGAATCCGTTTCAATCCGTCCCATCCGTGTAAAAATTCTTCTCGGCGCCGGCGGCGTATCCATCCGCTTTGCAGTGCATAGAACCCGAAATAACCGGCCCCGCCCCGGTTGGCCGGGGCAGGGCCTGGATCATGAGCGCGAAGCGTTATTTGGCTTTGTTTTTTTCCTTGCCTTTTTCCTTGCCTTTTTCCTTGCCCTTTTCCGCCTTCGCTTGCTTTTTGGCGGGCTTGTCCTTCTTGGCCGGCTTTTCTTTTTTCGCGGGCTTTTCCTTTTTCGCGGGCTTTTCCTTTTTCGCGGCCTTTTCCTTTTTGGCCGGCTTTTCGGTTTTCTTGCCCTCTGTTTTAGCGCCGGCGGTGCTGGCCACGGTGAGCTCGATCAGGGCCATGGGCGCGGCGTCGCCGCGGCGCACGCCGGTGCGGGTGATGCGGGTGTAACCGCCGGCCTTGTCCTTGAAGCGCGGACCCACGTCGTCGAAGAGCTTGGTCACGATTTTTTTGTCGGTGATCACGGCGGCGGCCTGCCGGCGGGCGTGGAGGTCGCCGCGCTTGGCCAGGGTTATGACGCCGGCGACCTTCGAAGCGAGCTCCTTGGCCCGGGCGTGGGTGGTCTGGATCTTCTCATGCCTGATGAGCTCGGTGATCAGGTTCCGAAAAAATGCGTTGCGGTGGCCGGTGGGCCGGCCGAAACGTCTGGACTTGAGCGCGTGTCGCATAATAAATCAGCTCCCCTTGGCGAATTTTTTCTCCCACCTGGGATCGGGAAAATTCTCGACTTTCATGCCCAGGGACAGGCCCATCAACCCCAGGACTTCCTTGATCTCGTTCAGGGACTTGCGGCCGAAGTTCTTGGTCTTGAGCATCTCCGGCTCGCTCTTTTGCACCAGCTCGCCGATGAGCCGGATGTTGGCGTTCTTGAGGCAGTTGGCGGCCCGGACCGAGAGCTCGAGCTCGTCCACGCTCCGATACAGGTTGGGGTCGATCTCGGGCGGGATCTCGTCCTCGTCCTTGACTTGCTCCAGGTCTCCTTTTTCCTCGAAATTGATGAAGATGGAGAGCTGGTCCTTCAAAATTTTGGCGGCATAGGCCACGGCGTCGGAGGGCGCGGCGGAGCCGTTGGTCCAGACCTCCATGATCAGCTTGTCGTAGTCGGTGATCTGTCCGACGCGGGCGTTGGTCACGCGGTAGTTGACCTTGCGGATGGGCGAGAAGATGGAGTCAATGGGGATGACGCCCACCGGGTACTCGTCTTCCTTGTTGCGCTCGGCCGGCTCGTATCCCTTGCCGGTCTTGACCCACATTTCCATCTTGAGGGTGGCGCCGGCGTCGAGGGTGGCGATGGGCTGCTCCGGGTTCAGGATGGTGATGCTGTCGTCGGCGGTGATGTCGGCGGCCCTGACCACGCGCGGTCCCTTGGCCTCCAGGGTCATGCTCTTTTTGAGGTCGCCGTGGTACTTGACGAGCACGTCCTTCAAATTGAGGATGATCTCGGTCACGTCCTCGGTCACGCCGGGGATGGTGGAGAACTCATGGAGCACTCCGTCAATCTTGACGGCCACGATGGCCGCCCCTTGCAGGGAGGAGAGGAGGATGCGGCGCAGGGCGTTGCCGATGGTGATTCCGCATCCGCGCTCGAGCGGCTCGGCGGTGAACTTCATGTAGTTCGGGCTGGTCGCGTCTCCCTCGGTCTCCAATTGATTGGGCTTGATCAGGTTCCGCCAGTTTCGATGCATTGATTGTCCCTCCCAGGATAGGGTTTGAGCGTGATCGGGCTCTTACTTGGAGTAGAGCTCGACTATCAACTGTTCCTCAATGGGCATGGTAATATCTTCGCGCGCCGGGAATTCCTTGATCACTCCCTTGAAATTGGCCGCGTCCATCTCGAGCCAGCGGGCCAGGTTGCCGCGGCGGGCCAGGGATTCGAGGGCACCCTTGATGGCCGCCGAGTCCCGGCTCTTTGGCCTGACCTCGATCACGTCGCCGGCCGAGAGCTCGTAGGACGGGATGTTCACCTTGCGTCCGTTCACGGTGAAATGGCCGTGGCGCACCAGCTCCCGCGCCTGGTTCCTGGAGAGGGCGAAGCCCAGGCGATACACGACGTTGTCGAGCCGCCGCTCCAGGTTGAGGAGGAGGTTATAGCCGGTGACGCCCTTCGAGCGCTCCGCCTTTTCAAAGCTCAGGCTGAACTGGCTCTCGAGCAGGCCGTAAATCCTCTTCACTTTCTGCTTCTCGCGGAGCTGAATGCCGTAGTCCGAGTGCTTCACCCGCTTGTCGCCGTGCTGTCCCGGCGGCTTGTTGCGGCGGTCCACCGCGCACTTGTCCGAGTAACAGCGGTCTCCCTTCAAATAGAGCTTGAGACCCTCCCTGCGGCAGAAGCGGCACACTGATTCTCGATACCGAGCCACTCAAACACCTCCTCTATCCGGCGCGCCGTTTGGGGCCGGCGCGTCCCGTGCCACCGGTTTGCAACCGGTGCGACCAAACTTTAGGGGCACGGGTTGGAAACCCGTGCTACTCAGCCTATACTCTCCGCCTTTTGGGCGGCCTGCACCCGTTATGGGGAATGGGCGTCACGTCCTTGATCAGGGTGACGCGCAGGCCCGAGGCCTGCAGCGCCCGGAGCGCCGACTCGCGTCCGGAGCCCGGGCCCTTGATCAGCACTTCCACGCTCTTCAGTCCCTGGTCCTGCGCCCGCCTGGCCGCCTCGGAGGCCGCCTGCTGCGCGGCGAACGGCGTGCTCTTGCGCGAGCCCTTGAACCCCACCACGCCCGCGCTGACGCTGGACAGGGCGTTGCCCTGCGCGTCGGTGATGGTGATGATCGTATTGTTAAAGGAGCTCTGGATGTGCACCACTCCGTGCTCCACCTGCTTCTTGACTTTCTTCTTGCCTTTATCTCTTTTCTTGGCCATGTTCCCGCCTTTTCTTCGAGGGGTGGCGCCGGCTTATAACCGGTGCTCCCGTCCGCCTTGATGGCACCGGTCAAAAACCGGTCTGTCCAGTTTCATGATCACTTGGGCCCCGGCGCCTTTTTCTTGCCGGCGATGGGCTTTCTTGGCCCTTTCCTGGTCCGCGCGTTGGTGTGGGTCCGCTGTCCGCGCACGGGCAGCCCGCGGCGGTGGCGGAGTCCGCGGTACGATCCCATGTCCATGAGCCGCTTGATGTTCATGCTGGTCTCTTTGCGCAGCTCGCCCTCCACCTTGAACTTGGAGTCAATAATGCGGCGGATGGCGGCGACCTGGTTCTCGTCCAGGCTGTTGCTGCGGATGGTCGGGTCAATTCCCGCCTCCTCCAGGATTTGGCCGGCGGCGGTCTTGCCGATCCCGAAGATGTAGGTCAAGGCCGTCCCGATCTGCTTATTGGGGATGTCCACCCCGGCTATTCTGGCCATCTTTCCTCCTCGCTCCTTCAGCCCTGACGCTGTTTATGGCGCGGGTTCTTGCAGATCACGCGCACCACGCCGCGGCGCCGTATGATCTTGCAATCCTTGCACCGCCTTTTCACCGAAGCCTGCACCTTCATGACTCATTCCTTCCTTTATTTTTTCGTCGCGGCGTCCGGGCCGTTACTTGCGGAAAGTGATCCGTCCCTTGGCGGGATCATAGGGATTGATTTCCACGGTCACCCGGTCTCCCGGCACGATCTTGATGTAATGCATCCTCATCTTTCCGGAGATGTGGGCCAGGAGCTTGTGCCCGTTGTCCAGCTCCACCCGGAAGTTGGCGTTGGGCAACGCCTCCTTGACCGTGGCCTCCACCGAGATTACGTCATCCTTCACCATGAAAACCCCTTGGCCGCGCCTGATTCTTCATCCTTTTACGTCCTGCTGCTTTTTCCGCTTGCCTTCATGGCCCGTTCACCAGGCGCTGAGCACGTCCGCTTCGCCCGGCGTCACGGCCACCGATCTCTCGAAATGCGCCGACGGCCCGCGGTCGGCCGTCACCGCCGTCCACCCGTCCTCCAGAACCTCGACGTCGGGCCGGCCCGCGTTGATCATCGGCTCGATGGCCAGGACCATGCCCGGGACCAGCTTCACGTTCGGCCGCGGCATGCCGCAGTTCGGGATCTGCGGTTCCTCGTGCATCTTGCGGCCGATCCCGTGGCCCACGAACTGGTACACCACGCTGAAGCCGTTCTTTTCCGCGTGTTCCTGCACCGCCCGGGCGATGTCCGAGAGGTGGTTGCCGGGAACCACGGCGGCCACCGCCCGCTCCAGGCACTCGCGGGTCGTGGCCAAGAGCCGCGCCTTTTCCTCGCTCACCGTCCCGATCGGGACCGAGACCGCGGCGTCTCCGAAATAGCCGTCGAGCTCGACCCCGAAATCCAGGCTCAGGATGTCTCCTTCCTTGAGCACGCGCTTCTCGCTGGGGATACCGTGCACGACCTCCTCATTGATGGACGCGCACAACACCGCCGGATACCCGCGGTAGCCCAGGAACGCCGGCTTGGCGTTCGGCACCTTTCCCAGGCTCTTTCGGGCCCGGAGCTCCAGGTCCATGGTGGAAACGCCGGGCCGCGCGTATTCCATAAGCTCTTTCAAGATCCGCACCACGATCCGGTTCGACCTTCTCAAGGCCTCGACCTCTTTCGCGGTTTTCAAGGTAATGCTCAACGCCTTTAGCTTTCCAGCGCCTTCATCACCGCCTGGGTGATCCCGGCGATGTCGCCGACGCCGGGGATGTCCTTGACCAGCCCCTTCTTGCCGTAATAGCTCTTGAGCGGCGAGGTCAGGTCGTGATAAACTTGGAGGCGGCTGCGTATCGTCTTCTCGTTGTCGTCATCGCGCTGGTAGAGCTCGCCGCCGCACTTGTCGCAGACGCCCTTCTTCCTGGGCGTGTTGAACTTGACGTGGTACATGGCGCCGCAGTTCTTGCAGGTCCGCCGGCCGGAGAGGCGCCCCACCACCTCGTCGTCGGGCACGTCAATGTTGATGACGCGGTTGATGCCGCGGCCCAGTCCGGTGAGCGTCTTGTCCAGGGCCTCGGCCTGGGGCACGGTGCGGGGGAAGCCGTCAAGGATGAAGCCGGGCTTGCAGTCGTCCTTGTTGAGCCGCTCCTTGACCATGCCGATCACCACGTCGTCGGACACCAGCTTGCCCGCGTCCATGAACTTCTTGGCCTCCTTGCCCAGCTCGGTCCCGTTCTTGACGGCCTCGCGGAGCAGGTCGCCGGTGGAGACCTGCGGGATGCCGTACTTTTCCGTGAGCCTTTTCGCCTGGGTCCCCTTGCCGCACCCCGGGGGGCCGAGCATGATTATGTCCATTACCGCTCCTCCTTCTTTCTTACTACCGGCGACGGCCCTTCATCCTCGGGCCCTTGGCGCCGAGGAAGCCGTCGTAGTGCCTGGCGAGCAGGTGCGCCTCCATCTGCTGGGCGGTGTCCATGGCCACGCCCACCACGATGAGCAGGCTGGTGCCGCCGTAATAGAACGGGATGTTGACCGTGCTGATGAAGATGGAGGGAAGCACGCAGACCGCGACCAGGTACAGGGAGCCGCCCAGGGTGATCCTGGTCAGGATGCGGTCAATGAATTCGGCGGTGTTCTGTCCGGGCCGGACTCCGGGGATGTATCCGCCGTGTTTTTTCAGGTTATCGGCCACGTCAATGGGGTTGAACTGGACGGCGGTGTAGAAATAGGTGAAGAAGATGATCAGGATGCCGTAAATCGAGTTGTACTGCCATCCGGTCGGGTTGAGCGCGGCCATGAGCCACTGGGCCCAGGTGGCGTCGTTCTGGGTGAAGAGGCTGGTGAAGGTCGAGGGGAACATGAGCAGGCTCGAGGCGAAGATGGGCGGGATCACGCCGGCGGAGTTCACCTTGAGCGGCAGATGGGTCTTGACGCCCTTGCTCATTCTCCGTCCCACGATCCTGGCCGGGTACTGCACCGAGATGCGGCGCTGGGCCCGCTCCACGAACACGATGGCCCCGATCACCGCCACCATGCCGACGCCGACCAGGGCGATGGTGAAGATGTTCTGCTCGCCGGTCCCGAACTGCTCCAGGACCTGGTACAGTCCGGCGGGCACCCTGGCCACGATGCCGGCGAAGATGATGAGCGAGATGCCGTTGCCGATTCCGCGCTCGGTGATCTGCTCGCCGAGCCACATGATGAGCGCGGTCCCGGCGGTCAAGCTGATGACGGTCATGATCCGAAAGACCCAGCCGCCCTGGGTCACCACATGGAGCCCGCCCTGTCCTCCGGACACCACCAGGCTCTCCAGCCAGATGGCGATGGTGGCGCTCTGCACCGCGGAAAGAACGATGGTGAAGTAGCGCGTGTATTGCGTGATCTTCTTGCGGCCGACCTCGCCCTCCTTCTTGAGCTTGTCCAGGTAGGGGAAGACCACGGTGAGCAGGTCGAGGATGATGGACGCGGTGATGTAGGGCATGATCCCGAGCGCGAACACGCTCATGCGCTCGAAGCCGCCGCCGGAAAAGGTATTGATCAGGCCGAACAGCCCGCCCTTCTGCTGCTCGAAGAAGGTGGCGAGGGCCTGCAGGTTCACGCCCGGCACGGGCACGTGCACGCCCACCCTGAAAGCCGCCAGGATTCCGAGCGTAAAGAGGAGCCGGCGCTGCAGCTCGGGGATCTTACCTATGTTGCCCCATGACATCGTCTACAATACCTCGGCCTTGCCGCCCGCCGCCTCGATCTTGGACTTCGCGGACTCGCTGAAGGCATGCGCCTTGATGGTAAGCGAATGCTTGAGCTCGCCCTTGCCCAGGATCTTGACGCGGGTCTTGCCCTTCATCAGACCGGCGGACTTGAGCTCATCGAGGCCGACCTCGGAGCCGGCCGGGAAACGGTTCAGGGTCTCCACGTTGATCTCGGCTGACGGGACCCGGAAGATGTTGATGAAGCCGCGCTTGGGTATGCGCCGCACCAGGGGCATCTGGCCGCCCTCGAACGAGCTGTGGGTCTTGCCGGTGCCGGTGCGCGCCCGCTGCCCCTTGTTGCCGCGTCCCGCCGTCTTGCCCCAGCCGGACGACTCGCCGCGGCCGATGCGCTTTTTCGGCCGCTTCCGGCCCTTGGGCGGCTTCAGGTTGCTGAGATTTACTCCCATCTTACTCCTCCACCTCGACCAGGTGGATCACCTTCTTGACCATGCCCCGGATGGCACGGGTGTTGGGCCGCTCCACCGTCTGGTGGAGCCGGGTGAGACCCAGGCCCTTCACTATGGCCTTGTGCTTCCGGGGCCGGTTGATGGTGCTCCGCTTGAGCGTGATTTTTATGGTTGCCTTCGCCATGATCCTGTACCTCGACATTCCCGGCCGGGGTCTTTAGACCTCGTCCGGGTTCATTCCGCGCCGCGCGGCCACGTCGTCCTTCTTCTGCAACCGGAGCAGGGCGTCGAACGCGGCCTTGACCACGTTCAGCGGGTTGTTGGTGCCGATGGCCTTGGTCAGGATGTTGTTGATCCCCGCGGCCTCCACCACCGCCCGCACCGGGCCGCCGGCGATCACTCCGGTGCCGGGAGATGCCGGCCTAAGCAGCACCTTGGCCGCCCCGCACACCCCGACCTGCTCGTGCGGGATGGTGCCGCCCTCGACCAGCGCCACCTTCACCATGGTGCGGCGGGCCTTTTCCACGCCCTTGCGGATCGCTTCCGGGACCTCTTTGGCCTTGCCCAGCGCGATGCCCACCTTGCCCTGGCCGTCGCCCACCACCACCAGCGCCGAAAAGCTGAAGCGCTTGCCGCCCTTCACCACCTTGGCCACCCGGTTGATGTGGACCACCTTGTCCCGAAGCTCAACCTCACGGCCCGAATAATCTATCGCCACGACTCACCCCCGCTCAAAATTCCAGGCCCGCTTCCCGGGCCGCGTCCGCAAGCAGCTTGATCCGGCCGTGATAAAGAAAGCCGTTCCGGTCGAACACCACCTTCTTGATCCCCGCCGCCTGGGCCTTCTCAGCCACCAGCTTGCCCACTTCCTTGGCGGCGTCCTTGTCCTTGGTGCTCTTGAGCTTGCCCTTGAGCTCCGGGGACAGGGTGGAGGCCGCCGCCAGCGTTTTTCCCGCCGCGTCGTCAATCACCTGCACGTAAATGTGCTTGGTGCTCCGAAACACGCACAGGCGCGGCCGCTGTGCGACGCCCCTGACTTTCCTCCGCACCCGGCGCTGCCGGATGATCCGCTTCTCCACGCTATTCAAGGCCATGGCCCTACTCCCCGATTGACTTCATTCGTCCGTTATTGAATCCGCTTCCCATATCGGCCCGGCGCCAAAGGCCCGCCGGCCCCGGTCTGACACTTACTTGGCCCCGCTGCCCACCGCGGCCTTTCCGGCCTTGCGCTTGATCTGCTCGCCCTGGTACTTGATGCCCTTGCCCTTGTACGGCTCGGGCGGGCGGTGCGCCCGGATGCTCGCCGCCACGTTGCCCACGAGCTGCTTGTCTATCCCCTGGATCGTGATCACTTCCTTCTCCACCTTGATCGTGATGCCGTCCGGGATCGGGAATTCCTTGGCGAACGCGAACCCCAGAGACAGCTTCAAGACCTTGCCCGCCGTCTCCGCCCGGTAGCCCACGCCCGCGACCTCCAGCTTCTTCTCGTAACCCTTGCTCACCCCGCTCACCATGTTGTTGATGAGCGAGCGGTAAAGGCCCTGCAGCGACCGGCTCTCCCGCGTCTCGTCCGGCCGGGTCACGTGGAGCGTCTGGCCCTCGACCTTGATCCCGGCGGGCTTCTTCAGCGCGAGCTTGAGCGCGCCTTTGGGGCCCTTCACCTCCAGCACCGGCTCCTCCCACTTCACCGTGACCCCGGCGGGCAGCGCCACCGGCAGTTTCCCTATTCTCGACATCGTATCCTCACTCCTCGATGCCCCGCCTGGCGATCGTCACCACACGGTGCAGATGATTTCCCCGCCCACCTTCTCCTTGCGCGCCGCCTTGTCGCTCATGATCCCCTTCGAGGTGCTGAGGATGGCGGTGCCCAGGCCGTTCTTCACCACCGGGATCTCGTCCACCGCCGCGTACACCCGCCGGCCGGGTTTGGACACCCGCTTCATCTCCACGATGCTCGGGACCCGCTTGTCGTCGTACTTCAGGAACACCTTGATGGACCCCTGCTTGTCGTCGTGGACCTGCTTGAAGTTCTTGATATACCCCTCGGCCTTGAGGATGCGCGCGATCTCCAGTTTCATCTTGGACGCCGGCACTTCCACCGCGTCGTGCCGCGCCATCAGCCCGTTCCGAATCCGGGTCAACATGTCCGCTATCGGGTCCGTCATCATGGCCGTATCCCTCCTTGCCTACCAGCTCGATTTGACCACGCCCGGGACCTTGCCCTGCAGGGCCAGGTTCCTAAGACAGATCCGGCACATGTCGAACCGCCGGTAATACGCCCGCGGCCGGCCGCAGATCGGACACCGGTTGTATCTCCGCACCTTGAACTTCGGAGTTCTCTGCGCCTTTAACCGAAGCGACTTCTTCGCCACTTTCTCCCTCCCCTGATTTTACGAGACCCGGAAAGGCATCCCGAGCCTCTGGAGCAGGCTCTTGGCCTCTTCATCGTTTTCCGCCGTGGTGTTGATGGTGATGTTCATCCCCGAGATGCGCTCGACCTTGTCGTAGTTGATCTCGGGAAAAATTATCTGTTCCTTGATCCCCAGCGAGTAGTTGCCCCGGCCGTCAAAGGCCTTGAGGCTCACCCCCCGGAAGTCGCGCACCCGGGGCAGCGCGATGTTCAGCAGCCGGTCCAGGAACTCCCACATCTTCTCGCCCCGGAGCGTCACCATGCACCCGATGGGCATGCCCCGCCGGAGCTTGAAGGTGGCGATGGATTTCCGCGCCTTGGTCACCACCGGCTTCTGTCCCGTGATCAAGGTGATCTCGGCCACCGCCGTGTCAATCACCTTGATGTTCTGCGTGGCCTGCCCCAGGCCCACGTTCACCACGATTTTCTGGAGCCGGGGCGCCTGCATGACGTTCTTGAACCGGAACTCCTCCATCAGCGCCGGGACGATCTCCTTCTGATACTTTTCCTTGAGCCGCGCCATCTTGACTGTCCTTTTTAATCTATGTGCTCTTCGCACTTGCGGCAGACCCGGATCCGGGTCCCGCTCTCCAGCTTCTGGAAGCGCGGCCGGGTCCGCTTCTGACACTTCGGGCACACCAGCATCAGTACCGACAGCGTGAGCGGCCCCTCCCGCTCCATGATCCCGCCCTGCGGCGCCGCCGGATTGCCCGGACGGTAGTGCCGCTTCTTGAAGTTGAGCTTCTCCACCACCGCCCGCTCCTTCTTGGTCTCGACGTTCAGTACCTTGCCGCGTTTCCCCCGCTCCTTGCCGGAAAGGACCTCAACCGTGTCCCCCTTCCGGATGTGTAACCGCTGCTGCATGATTGACCTCACAATACTTCCGGCGCCAGCGAGATGATCTTCATGAACTTCTTGGCCCGCAGCTCGCGCGCCACCGGCCCGAACACGCGCGTGCCCAGCGGCTCGAGCTGCGGGTTGATCAGGACCGCCGAGTTGTCGTCAAACCGGATGTAAGTCCCGTCCGGCCGGCCGATCTCCTTGGCCGTCCGAACCACCACCGCCTTCACCACGTCGCCCTTCTTTACCTTCGACGTCGGCATCGCTTCCTTCACCGACGCCACGATGATGTCGCCCACGCTGGCGTAACGGCGCCGGCTGCCCCCCAGCACCCTGATGCACATCACCTTCTTGGCGCCGGAATTGTCCGCCACGTTCAAGATGGATTCTGATTGAATCATGACCGCTCCTCCCAGCCCTTACTCGACCGCTTCCGCTTTCTTCAGGATTTTAAGAACCCGCCAGTGCTTGTCCTTGCTGAGAGGCCTGGTCTCCATGATCTGGACCTCGTCCCCGATTCCGCAGGCGTTTTTCTCGTCGTGCGCCTTGACCTTGTTCCACACCCGGATGTACTTCTTGTAGCGCGGATGCATCTTCACCCGGTCTATCCGCACCACCACCGTCTTGTCCATCTTGTTGCTCACCACCACTCCCGTCCGGACCTTGCGGTGGCCGCGCTTGTCTGTCTTGCCGGGCATGACCGCCTGTTCCATTACCTCTCTCCTCGCATTCCTTGTATCATTAGGGGCCGGGCGCCCTCATCGGGCCGCGGATGCCCTGGAGCGCGGGTTCCCTGGAGCGCGGGTGCCCTCACCCGCGTCCATTCAATTCGCTCGCGCCGCCTTGCCGGCCGCCTTCTTCATCGGGGCCCGGGCGCCCCCACCCGCGCTTGCCTTCTTCTCCAGGCCCCGCTCCCGGATGATCGTCTTCACCCGGGCCAGGTCCCGCCGCGTGCCCCGGAGCCGGGCCGTCGAGTCCAACTGCCCGGTGGCCATCTGGATGCGCAGGTTGAACCTCCCGCGCGTCAGCTCGTCGCGCTTGTCCAGGAGCTCGTCGTCCGTCATCTCCCTGATCTCGGTGGGCTTCATTACAGCTCCTCCAATTCCACGATCTGCGTGTGCAGCGGAAGCTTGGCCGCCGCCAGAGTCAGCGCGCGCTTGGCCATCTCGCCGGTAACCCCTTCCACCTCGAACAGGATGCGGCCCTTGCGGACCACCGCCACCCAGTCCTCCACCGCGCCCTTGCCTTTGCCCATCCGGGTCTCCAACGGCTTCTTGGTCAGCGGCTTGTCCGGGAAGATCCGGATCCACATCTTGCCCGCGCGCTTCACGTGCCGCGTGATCGCGATCCGGCCCGCCTCGATCTGCCTGGACGTCACCCACCCGCCGGAAGTAGCCTGCAGGCCGAAGCTCCCGAACGCCAGCGTGGCGCCACGCTGCGCGACACCCCGCACCCGGCCCTTCTGCTGTTTCCTGTATTTTGGTTTCGCCGGCGATAACATGCCTCAATTCCTCCAACTTAATAAAATGGTTTGTGGTTTGAAGTTTGAGGTTTGTGGTTAAACCACAAACCATAAACCATTAACCCTATAACTTAACCGGCGGCGCCTGCCCGCCCTTCCATACCTCGTTCTTGAACACCCACACCTTGACCCCGATCACCCCGTAGGTCGTCCGCGCCTGGATGTAACCGTAATCTATGTCCGCCCGGAGCGTGTGCAGCGGCACCCGGCCATCCCGGTACCACTCCCGCCGCGCGATCTCCGCGCCGCCCAGCCGGCCCGAGCACTGGATCTTCACGCCCTGCGCCCCGAACTTCTGCGCCAGGCTGATCGCCTTCTTCATCGCCCGCCGGAAAGCCACCCGCCGCTCGATCTGCAGCGCCACGTTCTCCGAGATCAGTTGCGCGTTCGTCTCCGCCGGACGAACCTCGTGGATGTTGATGAACACCTCGGCCTTGGTGAACCGCTGCAGCTCGTGCCGCAGCACGTCAACCTCCTGGCCCCTTTTCCCGATAACGATCGCCGGCTTGGCCGTGTACACGTTCACCCGGCACTTGGTCGTGCTCCGCTCGATCACCACGCTTGAGATCCCGGCGTGATAGAGTTTCTTCTTCACGTAATCCCGGATCTTCAAGTCCTCGTGCAACAGGCTCGAATAGCTCTTCTTCACCGCGAACCACTTCGAGTCCCACGTTTTGATGTAGCCCAGCCGAAATCCTATCGGATGCGTTTTCTGACCCAAGGCAGCCTCCCTTACCCTTTCTCGCTGACGACGATGATTATCTTGCTCGTCCGTTTCCGGATCGGCGTGGCCCGGCCCATGGCCCGCGGCATCCACCGCTTGAGCGTGGGCCCCTCGTTCACCATCACGTTTTTCACCACCAGGGCGTCGGCGTCCATGTCGTGGTTCTCGGAGGCATTGGCCACCGCCGACTGCAAGAGCTTCCGGAGCGGCCGGCTCGCCCGCTTGGGCGTTTGCTCCAGGATGGCGAGCGCCGCCGAGACCGGCTTGCCCTTGATGGTCTCGGCCACCAGCCGCACCTTCTGCGCGCTCATCCGGAGATAATTCAGTTTCGCCGTTGCTTCGGCCATGGTATCTGCTCCTCTTCTCTCCCCGGCCCGCGCCTTACGCGGTCTTGAGCTTGGTCTTCCGGTCGCCCGAGTGGCTGTGGAACGTCCGGGTCGGCGCGAACTCGCCCAGCTTGTGCCCCACCATGTTCTCGTTCACGAACACCGGAAGGAACTTCTTGCCGTTGTGCACGGAAAAGGTCATGCCCACCATTTCCGGGACGATGGTCGAGCGCCGGCTCCAGGTCTGGATCGGCTTCTTGCTCCCGCTCTCCCGGGCCGCCCTGACCTTTGCGATCACGTGCCCGTCAACGAACGGGCCCTTCTTCAACGACCTGGTCATGACCCCTCCCCTTACCCCTTCTTGCGGTGCACGATGTACTTATCGGTCCGCGCGTTCTTCCGTGTCTTCTTGCCCTTGGCCGGGAAACCCCACGGGCTCTGCGGGTGGTTGCCCTTGCCCCGGCCCTCGCCGCCGCCGTGCGGATGGTCCACCGGGTTCATGGCCACGCCACGGACGTTCGGACGCTTTCCCATCCACCGCTTGCGCCCGGCCTTGCCGATCTTGACGTTGCCGTGGTCCGGGTTGCTCACCTGGCCCACCGACGCCCAGCACTCCAGGAGCACCAGCCGCTGCTCGCCCGAGGGCATCCGCACCTGGGCGTACTTGCCCTCCTTGGACATGAGCTGGCCGAAGGTCCCGGCCGACCGGATCAACTGGCCGCCCTTGCCCCGCTTCATCTCCAGGTTGTGGATGATCGTGCCCAAGGGGATGTTGCGGAGCGGAAGGTGGTTGCCCGGCTTGATGTCAACGTTCTCGCCCGCCACCACCTTGTCTCCGACCTTCAGGCGCTGCGGCGCCAGAATGTAGCTCTTGTCCCCGTCCGCGTAATGCAGAAGCGCGATCCACCCCGACCGGTTCGGGTCATACTCCAGCGCCGCCACCGTGGCCGGCACGTCGGACTTCTGCCGCTTGAAGTCAACGATCCGGTACGCCCGCTTGTGGCCGCCGCCCCGCCACCGCACCGTGGTCCGGCCCAGGTTGTTGCGGCCGCCCGCGCTCTTGAGCGAGCGCACCAGCGACTTCTCCGGCTCCTTCTTCGTCTGCTCCTCGAACACCACCGCCGTCATGAAACGGCGGCCCGGCGAGGTCGGCTTGAATGTCTTAAGCGCCACGACTCATTCTCCTTTTGCTTATGCTCCCTCGTAAAAGTCTATCCGGTCGCCCGGCCGCAGCGTGACGATGACCTTCTTCCGGTTGGACTTGTTGCTGAACGTGTGGCCCCGCCGGATCGGCTTGCCCCGGAGACGCATGCTGTTCACCGACAACACCTTCACCTTGAAGAGCTTCTCCACCGCGTCCCGCACCTGGGTCTTGGTCGCCCGCCGGTCAACCTCGAACACGACCTTGTTCAGCGACTCGTCCATCTGCGTGCTCTTCTCCGTGATCACCGGACGCTTGATGATATGGTAGATGGAAAGGCTCATGCCAGCGCCTCCTGTATCTTCACCGCCGCCTCCCGGGTCAGCACCAGCTTGTCGTGCAGCAGGATGTCCCGCACGTTGATGCCCTGCGCCCGGAGCACCTTCACCTTCCTCAGGTTCCGGGCCGAGAGCTCCACCGTCTGGTCCGCCGCCGGGATCACCACCAGCGCGCTCCGGCCCGCGCCAACGCCCGCGAGCCAATCCAGCAGAAGCTTCGTCTTCACCTTCGTAAGCTTGAGCTCGTCCACCACGATCAGCTTCTCTTCCTTGAGCTTGGCCGAGAGCGCCGACCGAAGCGCCGCCTTCTTCACCTTCTTGCCGACCTTGAACCCGAAGTCGCGCGGCTTCGGACCGAAGACCACCCCGCCGCCGCGCCGCACCGGCGACCGGAGCTCGCCCGCCCGCGCCCGGCCCGTGCCCTTCTGCCGGTAAAGCTTCTTGTTGGCCCCCGCCACCTCCGCCCGCGTCTTGGTGCAGGCCGTGCCCCGCCGGTGCTTGGCCTCCTGGTACACCACCACCTCGTGCAAAAGGTGCGTCTTGACCGGGGCGTCGAACACCGCCGGGTCAAGCTCAATCTTGCCCGCCGGGTTCTTGTGCGCGTCCATCACGTCGAACGTGATCGGGCCCGAACCGGTTGTCTTTTCGCCTTCCATGACTTACCGCCCGTTCCTAGAGTTTGATCTCAATATCTATGCCCGCCGACAAATCCAGCTTGCCCAGCGCGTCAACCGTGGCCTGCGTCGGCTCCAGAATGTCTATCAGACGCTTGTGGGTCCGGACCTCGAACTGCTCCCGGCTCTTCTTGTCAACGTGCGGAGAACGCAGCACGCAAAAACGGTTGATGTCGGTGGGCAGGGGTATCGGCCCGGCAACCTTCGCGCCCGTCCTCTTGGCCGTGTCCACGATCTCCCGGACCGACTGGTCCAAAAGATTGTGGTCATAAGCCTTAAGCCTAATCCGGATCCTTTGCGTCGCCATAAAAGCTCCCTTGTCTTCTTCTCTCTTCGCCGCCTAACTCTGAATCACTTCGTGCCGCCGGCTTATAACCGGTGCTCTTCCTAATAAGAAAGGAGCAACAAGGATGACCAGGATTCCAAGGATAAGAAATAACAACAATTCTTATCCTGTTTATCCTAAATATCCTTGTTAATTCTCTTCTTACTCAATTACCTCCACCGTCACCCCGGCGCCAACCGTCCGGCCGCCCTCCCGGATCGCGAACCGAAGCTCCTTCTCCATCGCAATCGGGGTGATCAGC
>DATKZS010000117.1:0-11932 GCA_035527835.1 bacterium | reverse complement strand
AAACATCATGATTTACTTGGCGATCCTTGGCGCTCTTGGCGTCTTGGAGGTTTTCTTACGGCCTATTTTGGACAAGAGTGAAGCTAATACCTTAAAAAAGCGAAATCGGTCTTATGCTCGTCAACCCGAGTCGTAAATCCTCATCTCCTTCTGATTTTCGGGCAATATCTGATGGGCGTAAGCGGCGGTATTGATTCAAAGCTGATGCATTCCGGGGGGCGCGTGGACCCGCTACGATCCGGAATCATCGCGGCGATTGTAGGCCGGAGGGTGGGAGGGTCGCCTTTTTCCTTCCACCATCTATCGGCGCGCGGTTTCCTCGGCCAGAAAGCATATGGCCTTGTATTTGCGCGGATCGGCCACCACCTGGGCGAAGTTGCCCGGGGCCGCGGCCGGAACATCAATGACCTTGATGAACTCCTCGAACATGTTGGCGGCGGGAACGAGCCGGGACAAGATGTTGGGGGCGTGGTCGAAAAAAGCGCGGTTGAAGCCGGCGTCGGGGTCCGCGGGAAACACCGGCAGATAGATGATGCTGGCCTCGACCAGGTCCTGGAAGAAATGCGTGCCGTAGGAGAGCTCGGGGACGTGCCCGGTTTGCTCGCGGGCGATCTCGACGAGGACGGAGGCATTGTTTATATCCGCGTATCCGGCGTTGATCCCCAACAAAACGTTCGAGCTGCCCCATCGGCCCGGACCCATCATAGCGATCCGGGAGCCGGCAAGAGCCGGATGCCGGTTGATCTGGCCAACCACCCGGCCGAGCGACCTCTTGATTTCCATCGGCGTCCTCTCGGCGTAGACCTCCGGATCAACGTAGATCAGGTACCTGATGTCGGACACGATCCCCCCGGAGATGGTCCGACTGGTCCGGAACAGGACCCGTTCCGGGGGGATATCCTCGGGCACAACTACGTCATCGGCGACCCCCGGCGTCCTCATCGGCCGGCATTGGAGCAGGTTGATCTTGATGTCTCCGTTTGGATCCGGGAAGGCGGTGAACTCCATGTCGATGGGGTAGCAATAGGCCCTCTCCAGTCGGGAAAGCATCTCTTTCATGATCTTGACGAAGTCCGTCCGTTTGATGAGGTTGTTGAAAGTAAACACGAGGTCCCGCCCCGACTCACCATGCCAGCTTACCGGATCAGACGGATAACCGTCCTCCATAATCGAGACGAATAGTTCGAGGTTGGGGTAATCATAGCCGGCGATCACCTGGGCCAAGGGCACGCTGACCAGGGCGTTGGCCTCGAGGTCGAGCAGGTCCGTGGTCCGCTGGGAGTAAGAAGCGATCCTGGAGCCGGCCTCCGGCCGCAGCTCGGGATGGCTGACCGCGATCATCCGCGGGTAGTCGCCTCCGACCCGGTTGACGGCCCTGGTTCCGAGTCCGAAGACCATCCGGATCATGCCCTGGCCGGGATCAATCCGATCGGACCACCGATAGAGGTTGTGGGAGAAAGCCACTCCGGCCAGGGGCGGGAAGAAATAGTGTTTATAAGGCGTGCCCGAGACCCGCTGGACGAGAATGGCCATCTGTTCGTCCGACTCGCCCAGTCCGCGGCGGCGGCGGTAGGAGAGGGCGTCGGGGTTTACGGCGCTGGCGTAGACGAGCTTGACGGCTTTTTGGAAGGCCTCCATCCTCGGCTCGGGCCCGCCCTGGTTGGGGCAGAACTCGCTCCGGTACTTGCCGGCGAAGGAGTTGCCGAAGCTGTCCTCCAACAGGCTCGAGGATCGGACAATGATAGGGGCCTGGCCGAAGTAGTCGAGCATGTTCCTGAACTGCTCGACGATCTCGGGAGGGAACCGGCCCTCGAGGAACCGTTTTTCGACCTCCTCGAACTCCTCGAGGGACAGCGTCGAACTCCGGGTCAGGCGAAGCCGCAGGCGGAACAGGTCGTTGTTGACCAGGAAACTGAAGAAGACGTCGGAGCCGATGTAAAAGGAATCGTGCGGCTCGAGCACCCGCGAGAAATCGATCGGTCCCGTCTCCTTGAGCAGGATGCTCCGGGCCAGCAGCATCCCGACGGCCTTGCCGCCGATTCGCCCGGATCCGATCAATCGGTTCCTGATCTTGAGGATGTCGGCGAGGGAGAGGAACCGATCGGCGAGGAGGCTGAACTCGGGGTGGTATCCGATGATCATGCGGGACAGTTCCTGCTTCAAGGCCACGATCTCGGGGGCGGCGGCCAGGGAGTTGAGCTCGGCCTGATCGTACTGGGTCAAGCGGCGATATACACTGTCCCAGGGGGCGATGGATTCGGCGTTGGCCAGCGGTTGGTGGTTGGCTTTGAGCGACACGGCCGAGGCCTCGCCGCTTTCGAAAACGGGCCGCATGACTCCGTCAGAGTAGAGATGGGGCAAAAACATCTGGGCGGAATAGCGGTCGAAGACCTTGAGGGGATGAACATAGAGCCGGCCCTTGACGTGATATGCGTCAATCAACACCTGGGTGGTGTCGCGGATGCGCGCCACCGCGCGATGCGAGTGCCGGCCGCGGGTCAATGCGAAGTAAGCCACGGTATCCAGCTCGGCCAGGAACGGGCAGGTCACCTGGAAGAAATTGGCGAGCAGCTCGTCGGTGGCCCAGTCCGCCACCAGGGAGGAAAGGTTGTCGAACAGGTAAAAGGTCCCGGGGCCATGCTCCTCGATCATCCGGTTGACCTGGGCGCTGAAGGCGTCGAAGCCGGGGCTGGGGTCAACCTCCATCCAGACCAGGCCATCCCCCGGAGCGAGGATGGCCGGATGGGAAGCGAACCGGACGTAGACCAGACGCCTCCCCTTCGCCATGGCCCGGCCGGCAAAAGGCCGGGCCATCGAGCTGTAGGTGTCCACGCTGTCCACCTGCCAGACGACGTTGTCTCCCGGGCGGAGTCCGCCCAGGATCTGGTCCAGCGAGGCGATGCCGCTTTCTATTATATTATCAAGCATGGACGCGCCTCCGGCGGCCCGGCTTCGGCCGGGGCCCGGTCTTCGAGGATATCACGCCGGCCCCGGCCGCGCACGGTCCGACCCCGGCCGGCCGCCTCGAGTTCAGTCCAGCTCCCGGACTCGGGCCTCGAGCTCGGAATAGTGAAACAGGTCCTGGTATTCGGCAAAGCCGGCGAGGGCGCTGGATTGGACGTGGATGCTGGTTTCCTGAAGGATGGCGATGGGGTTAAGCCCGCCGATAGCGACCACCCCCAACCTCTGATCGCCGACCGGGATTTCCAGGAGAGGCCGTCCCGGCCATCCGACCGCGACGATGCCGTGGAGGCCCGCCTCCTTCATCCGCTCCACCAGCTCGAGCGCCTGGTCGCGGCTGTCAGCCGGGATCTCGCGGAACCCGGCGCCGATGCGGCCGGATCCGGTTTCGGCGAGCGCGGACAGCCGGGTCAGGCCGTTGCCGATGAAGAGTTCGAGCGGGTCGAGACTGGTCCCCTCGTAGGTGATGATCTCCGAGAATCTGATGGGCCGGCGCCGGTTGATTTCCAGCAGCCCGCCGAAACGGGAGTAGGTGGGGATGCCATGGGCGAGGAGCACGCCGTTGATAGTGATCGAGCAGACCGTGGCGATTCCCGCCATCCTCTCGGGGATAACGGTGAGGCCGAACCTCTGTCCCGGCGCGAAGAGGGCCACCAATTCGCCCATCGAGTAGCCGGCCTGGAAGACCCGGACGATCAGGGGAGCGGCGCGTTTGAGCTGGGCCTGGTTGATGAGACTGAGGTTGACGACCACGGCGCCCTTTTTCGCGGACAGGTCGAAATTCATGCGGTAGGTCATCTGGTCAATTTGGGAGGCGAGGAAACCGACCTTTTCAATGACCCGGGCGGTCTCGAGTTCCTTTGCGCCGGCGACGGTGATCCGACGCCCCCGTTTGCCCAGATTCTCGGTGAGCCCCAACTGGTCCAGGGTCGAAAGGTGATAGCGAATGGTCCGTTCGCTGACGGCCATGCCCCGGCCGGCCAGTTCTTCCGTGATTCGGGCGCTCCCCACGGGCGCTCCGACCTCATGGAGAATCCGCAGAATCCGCAAGCGAAGCTTTTCGGCCTTTTCATTCATTGACGGCCGTGGCGATGCGGCGCCGGCGGCGTTGGTTGCGGCAGGGCATTTTCCCCCGCCACCGCCGGTCCGGGGGGATTCACACCCAACCGCGCAGCCTCATGGCTTCCACCACCCTCTTGACCGCGAGCACGTAGGCCGCCTGGCGCATGTTGATCTTGTGTTTGGCCGCGGTGTCGAAGACCTCATGGTAAGCCCGGGTCATCCTCTTATCCAAGAGCTCGTGCACGTATTTTTCGTCCCAGTAGTACATGTAGAAGTTCTGGACCATTTCGAAGTAGGACACGGTCACGCCGCCGGCGTTGCAGAGGAAGTCGGGGATGACGTGGATTCCTTTTTTATGGAGGATATCGTCGGCCTCGGGAGTGGTGGGCCCGTTGGCCAGTTCGAGGATGATCTTGGCCTTGATCTTGCCCGCGTTGGTTTCAGTGACCACGTTTTCAAGGGCGGCGAGCACGAGAACGTCAACGTCCATCTCGATGATCTCATCGCCGCAGACCTTTTCCGTGCCCTTGCACTCGGCCACCGTGGAGGTCTCCTGCTTGTGCTTGGAAACCGTCTCCACACACAAGCCGTCCTTGGAGTAAACTCCTCCCTTGGAGTCGCAGGCCGCCACGACCTTGGTCCCGAACATGGACTCGGCCAGGGTGGCGGCAAAGGCGCCGGCGTTGCCAAAGCCCTGGATGGCCACGGTCGCTTTCTTGAGGTTGATCCCCAATTCCTTGGCGGCCTCCCGCAAGGTGAACATCCCGCCGCGGGCGGTGGCGTCTCCGCGTCCGAGCGAGCCGCCGAGAGGCAGGGGCTTACCGGTGATGACCCCGAACTGGTTCTTGCCTGACAGCTTGGAGTATTCATCCATCATCCAAGCCATGATCTGAGGCGTGGTGTAAACGTCCGGGGCGGGCACGTCCTTTTCGGGCCCGATGAAGGCGCCGATGGCCCGGATGTATCCGCGGCTCAGGCGCTCGAGCTCGGCCGGCGACATCTCCTTGGGATTGCAGATAATGCCGCCCTTGCCGCCGCCGAGGGGAAGGTCGAGCAACGAACACTTCCAGGTCATCCACGCGGCCAGGGCCCGGACCGTGTCGATCGTCTCCTCCGGATGAAACCTGATCCCGCCCTTGGCCGGTCCCCGGGCGTCGTTGTACTGGACCCTGAAACCCTGGAATACCCGGGTGGACCCGTCGTCCATCTTGACCGGGATCGAGACGTGAAGCTCCCGCATCGGATGCAACAGCATCTCCCGCTCTGAAGCTCCCAGCTTGAGGATGTCCGCGCAGGTATTGATCTGCTGCTTAGCGACCGCGAAAGGATTGATTGCCGCCATGAAATTACCTCCACCTGATATTTCGATCCACCCTGTTTCCGGCGGAAACAGCGCCAGCCTCCCGGAAAAGGTGATTATCCGTGATCAGGTCTTGCCCTCGCAGATCCGGCGGGCATGTTCGAGGTAATGCTGCAACAGCCACATCTTCTCCAGGAACTCGGGCCACCCGCACCGGGGCGTGAAACCCTTCTTGGCTTCTTCCTTGACCATGGCTCCATTCACGACCGATCCCTCGAACTCCGAATAAAGCTCGGTCCAGACCCCCTGGGCATTGCCGAGCATGGACGAGGTGACGTGGAGCAGATGGCGAAGCCGCGTCTCCGGAGAAACCTCGGTGGAATTCCTCTCTATATCTCCGCCGGCGATTACGGTCAGCTCATTGCGATTCATTGCTCCACCCCCTTGTCTTCGTCGCCGGCCCGCGCGAGAGATCCTTCCAGAAGCCGGCGGGCATGGTCGAGGTAATGTCCGAGAAGATGGACCTTCTCCAAAAACTCGGGCCACCCGCATGAAGGAACGCCGACCTCCGCGGGCTCGACTCCATCAATGATCTCCTCGGGCGTGCGCGGATCCTGGCAGGCTTCCCAGACCTCGGCGAAAACCTTTTCCGCGTCTTCGAGCAGGCTCGCCGCCACCCCATGGAGGTGCCGCATCCGGGCGTTGAAGCGATCTATCTCCTTCCAGGTGTCACTGGCGCGAGCGGCGCTTCCGTTTGTAGAGTCGGCCACGCTTTTCTCCTTATCTCGATATATATTGAGAAGCAAGGGCCATGCCGGGACGAGAGCCCGTATCAATCCGACCGGCAACCTTATGTAAATACTCAAAATAATCGGAAGGCCGACGGGAGGACGGAAAAGCGCGAGGTGATTCGAATTAAGCAGGACCGGTAACGGCCGCCCCTTCCGGGAATAGCGCAACTGGATGGAATAAATGGATTTAATCGGGCTGTTCAGTTCTTGAACAGGGGTGGTGGAAAAGCAGCAAAGTTATTCCGACCCCGGGGGCGGAAGCTGGTATTTTTTCATCCGGCTTCTAAGGGTATTACGGCTCAAGCCGAGGACCTTGGCCGCCCGGACCTGGTTGTAGTTGCAATCCTCGAGCGCCCGCGCGATCAGGATTTCCTCCACCAACTCGATCACGTTGGCCTGGGGTTTTTCTTGGGAGAAGCGAAGGAGTTCGGGGATAACGTCGTCGAGCCTGGCTCTGATGATCTGCTTGATCCGCTCCCGGCTGGTCGCCCGGGCCATATCGTCCCTCGCCGCCTCGGCGCTGATATGTTCGGGGAGGATGACGTCTCCCGAGCAGAGGACCACGGCGCGGCGAAGGCAGTTTTCCAGCTCCCGAACGTTGCCCGGCCATGAGCAGGACATGAGCTTTTTCAGCGCGGCTTCGGCGATGACGCGGATGGGTTTGGCGTACTCGTGCCCGAACCGGGCCATGAAATATTCGGACAAGGCCGGAATATCTTCCATTCGTTCCCGCAGGGGGGGAAGGTGAATGGAGATGATCTTGAGACGCCAGTACAGGTCCTCCCTGAACTCGCCTTTTTCCACCGCTTTTTCCAGGTCCTGGTTGGTCGCGGCGATGATCCGGACGTCGGTCTTGATGACGCTGCTGCCTCCGACCCTCTCGAATTCCGCTTCCTGGATGACCCGCAGCAACTTGGCCTGGGTGACAAGGGACATGTCGCCGATCTCGTCGAAGAAAATGGTCCCGCCGTCACAACGTTCGAACTTGCCGAGATGAACGCGCTCGGCTCCGGTGAAGGCCCCGCGCTCGTGCCCAAACAGCTCGCTCTCGAATAGCGGGTCGGGGATGGCGGCGCAATTGACCGCGAGAAAGGGCTTGTCCTTGCGCTGGCTGTGGTGATATATGGCCCGCGCCACCAGCTCCTTGCCCGTCCCGCTTTCGCCGGTGATCAGGACATTGACCTTCTTCTCCGCCACCTGCCCGATCAGCTTGAACACCTCTTGCATCTTCTTATGCGAGCCGATGACTTGCGCCATGTCGCCGACGGCCGGCGGCGGCCGGGTCAGACTCCGCGGATAATCAACCGCCTCCTTGATCAAGCGGTTCACCTCCAGGGCGTCATCCACCACCCGCTTCAACTCGTCCTGGTCGAACGGCTTCAACAAATAATCGTAGGCCCCCAGCTTCATCGCCTCGATCGCGGTCTCGGTGGTCCCGAAAGCGGTCATAATGATGACGGGAGTCTGATGCCGCGCCTTCCGGATTTCCTTGAGGGTCTCCAGGCCGGAAAGACCCGGCATCTTATAATCGAGCAGGATCAGGTCGAACGCCTGCTCGGAAATCAGCCTGAGCGCCGCCTCGCCCTCGCTGCAAACCGCGACCTCATGGCCCTGCCGCCGAAACAGCCGGCCCAGAAAATGGAGCAGCCCCTCGTCGTTGTCAACTATCAGGAGGCGATTCATCCTCCCTCTCTCCCTCCCGCGGCAAGGGCAGGAACACCGAAAAAACGCTTCCCTGCCCGGCGCTGCTTTTTACCGACACTTCGCCGCCGTGACGGATCACCGTGCTGTGCACGATCGAAAGCCCCAGCCCGGTCCCCGAGGCCTTGGTGGTGAAAAAGGGATCGAACATCTTCTCCAGGTTCTCGGGAGCGATGCCCGGGCCGGTGTCGGACACGTCGATCCGAAGACACGGCCGCGGCACGCCGTTGATGTTATGCTTCACCAGGCCCGCGCTCACCCCGAGAGTATCACCCTTCGACGTCACGTCCAGAGCGTTGACCATAAGGTTGAGCAGGACTTCACTCAATTGTTTGCGGTCCCCCCTGATCGAGGGAAGCCCCGCCGCCACCCGTTTCCGGATCAAAACCTCCTGGTGGTTGGCCCGCGGGTGAGCCATCAACAGCGCCTCCTCGATCAGCTCGGCCACCTCGATGACGCCGAACACCGGCTCCTGCGGCTTGGCGAAATCGAGGAAACGGTTAATGGTCGCTTCAATCCTTAAAACCTGTTGCATCGCGATCCGGTAATCTTCCGCGCATTCCTCCGAGATTTCAATCTCGTCCTTCATCGCCTGAAGAAAAAGCTTGATCGAGGCCAGCGGCGTCCGGATCTCGTGGGTGACGCCCGCGGCCAGCCGGCCCAGGGCCGCGAGCCGCTGCGACCGCGCCGCGGCTTGCTCCGTCATCTTCAACTTCACGTCCGCCTGCTTGAGCTCCGTCTCGCGAAGGTCCACCTGCCTAACCAGGATTTCCTGGCGCGCCTCAAGCTGGCGGGCCATGTCGCTGAAGGCCGCGTACAGCGCCCCGATTTCGTCGCCGCGGCCGGTCGAAATCCGGGCCTGCTTGAACTCGCCTCGTTTCAGCGCGTCCGCCGCCTCGCTCAAGCGCTTCACCGGTGCGGCAATATAATACGCGAACAGCCAAGCCAGGATCAGGACCCCGATCACCGAACACACCGTCGCCGTGTAAATGTACCGTTTAAGACCGGCCACCCCGGCAAAAGCCTCGTCCCGATCCTGCTCAACCACCAGGTACCAGTCCGTGCCGGGGATATGACGCGAAGCCCCCAATACCTCGATCCCCCGGTAATCGGTATAGATCCTCCGATTCCGGGAACCGTAAAAAATGTTGCGGAAGCTCTCCGATTGCGCGATGTTCTCCCGGAGGATCTTCCGCGCGTCCTGGTGGGCCAAAAACGCCCCCCCACCGTCCACCAGGTAACTCTCCCCGGTCCGGCCCAGCGAAACCTTGAGCACCATCGAAAGGATGGCTTGTGTCCCTACCGTGGCGCACACCGCCCCCAAAACCTCGCCCTCCGCGCCCAACACCGGAGCAGCGATCTTGAAAAACGACTCTTGCCTCCCAGCCTCAAGATATACGGGCGAAATGTAAAACCTCCCCGCCATCGTTTCCCGAAACCAAGGCTCCTTCCCGATCTCCCGGCTCGCTCCCTCGCTGGCGTAAACTATCTCCCCATCCCTCGCCACCACCACAAAAACACGATACACCTCATAATTGTCCCCCACCGCCTTCAGATACGAAACAATCGAATCATGATCCATCGACCGCAAGCTCGGAGACGCCGCCACCACCAGAATGTCCGCCCGCCGCTCCCGCAACCACCGCTCCAACAGGCTCAACTTGTCTTCCGCCACGTTGTTGATCTGATTAAATGCCAGCTCCACGATCTGATCCTCCGCGTGACGGACCGAAAACACGCTTACCAGCCCCAGCGGAACCAACGACGCCAGTAGAAAAAGGAAGGTCACCTTGAGCTGAAGGTTGTTGAAAATGATTTTATTGCCCGCGACCCCAGTCATGTTCCCGGCCCTCGAAGTAAATTATATCAAAACCGCCTCCGGTCGCATAATCCCCGCCGGACCCGGCCCCGACGCTAAGATCCAATCAGCAGGCCCCCCGAGATATATCCAAATGAAAAGTGAAAACTGCAGGAACATATTGAAAATATTTCAAGAGACCGTTGCGAAAAATCGGCCTTTCCGTGTGAACTGGTGATATAATCCCCCGGCCGCCGCCGCGATCACAAGCTGGAGGTGCGTTATTTACAAACCGGAAAACCGGCAGCGGAGCTTTTACGATGCGGTTGGCGAGAAGGCGGTGCCGCAGCGCCATTTCCTCCGGCGGCTCGACGAGTTGATTGGCTGGGAGCGTCTGCAGAAGCGGTTTCGGCCCTTCTATAGTAACAAGGGACGGGACGACCACAACGCCCTGATGATGTTTAAACCGCTCGCTCCAATTCCTCTGCGGCCTTTCCGACCGCGACTTGAAGCAATCGGCGCGGGAGGACATAGGCTTCCGCTGGGTCTGCCGGATTGACCCGGTGGGTGATGGTGTAAATCAGGGGGAGAAGTGCGCCCGCAAGGCCGAAAAAGGCGGGACCACCTGAAAATCCGGCTGAAAACGGGCCGCAAAAATCTCATTTCCGCGATAATTGAAGTGATGGATCGAATAAGAATGCGGGCGAGAGGTTAATTTGCAACGGTCTCTATTTATTACTCTGGTTAAACTCCTCCGGCGAGGGTGAAGGTTCATGCGCGTATTTCGTAATTTCAATAACGAACGGCTCATCGTCATCATTTAGCTCCGGCTTGTTACTCCACCGCTGCGGCCTCCGGTTCTTGAGCCGGAAAATCAGACAAGTCGGGGTGGGCGCGGCCTGCTTGGTTACCTCCCTGGTAACAACCAGGCCGTCCTCGGTCCGCTCTTTGATGACTTCGGTGTAGGAGTAACCGACCGCGGCTTTCAGAAGAGCGGCTTCCGCATGCTGGGCATCGAATTCATCCTTGCCCTTGTGGAGCGCCTCATCAAAATCATCGTGCTCGTGCTTCCACCGGTTTATCGTGGCTTCGTCCACGCCAAACGCGGTCCCGAGCTGATTGTCGGTCAAGCCAGCCTCCCGGCAGAGGTCGTAAGCCCTGTCCGCCATGGAGGGATGGAACTTGGTAGGACGGCCCCCCTTGTTGGCCGGCTTCTTCTCCAGGACCCGGTTGGCTTTCCTTGGGGTGGTTTTCATCTTGATGATTTTACCGGGCTGACTATCCTTGGCCGCTTCCGCCATTGACCTCGCGTTGCTCATGAGCGCTCTCCTTTCCATTCATTTCCTTCAATGGGGCTTCCAGCATGCCCAGGAAGCCACAGGAGCGGCGATCCGGCCGCGGCTATACATCGCACGCCCTTGCCTCGCCTCGTTTCGCGCTTCCCTGGGGGCGCTGGTTGCGCCGTGGCCTTCACCATGGCCATGATCCCGGCCCGGACCGCGTCGGGGAGCGCGTCCAGGATCAAGGCAAGGTCTTTGTCCTGGTCCGCTTCGGGAGCATTTTCTGTTATGTGCCGGTTATGTGTTGTTGTGGGGAAATCGTGGTATTTTATTTGTCTTACGTATGGCTGTTCTTGTCCTCTGCCTGTCCCTTGATTCTTGGAAGCGATTGGCCTGCTGGCCGCTTTTGGGGAGGGTTTTGTCCGGTCGGTGTCCAGCGATGGTTCGGGTTTGATACTATTAAATATGGTGCCGGGGGAGGGAATCGAACCCTCACAGTCACGAGGACCACGGGATTTTGAGTCCCGCGCGTCTGCCAGTTCCGCCACCCCGGCAAAAAATGAATCAGAAAGCCCGCCACGGGTTACAAGCTGGGATCATAATGGCTGCATGAATGTTCCGCAATTTTAGTGAACACTAATGCCTCGCTGAAGTTTAATGACGCATATAGTACCATATCTCCGCAAACATTCAAGGGCCGTCTCTCATCAATTAGAGCGCGGATGAAGGTCTCTTGCATGATATGGGCCGCGATTGCATCCTCAAGAATGTAAGGGGGCGGCATGAAACCGCCCCCGGTTTTTTATGGCTGGAGGAGTTATCGCCCGGGGTAAACTCCGTTAATGGTTATGACTGGGATGTCATGGCGCGGTCATGGCCGGTCAACCGCGTTCAGGGTGAAGGCCGGCAACAGGTCAACGTCATTCATCCATCGGCCTTTTTCTTCGGCGAGCAAAAGACCGCAATGGGGGATTTGAGCGTTCACGATGATGGGGCCGGGGCCGGTGATGGAGAGGACGATGGTGGCGTGGCCGCCGTC
>DATKZS010000116.1:0-92734 GCA_035527835.1 bacterium | reverse complement strand
GGCTATCAGGACCTCTGGGTCCTCAAATCGGTCCTTGATAAAGACTTTACTGAAGACAGAGTTGTTCAGGAAAGGAAGGTGGGATAAATTATGGCCGAGTGGGCCGCCATCCTGCCTTCAACTACAAACGGGACACTCTCCCAACTGCCGAACCTCTTGCTAAATGTACCTGGACTCAGAAACAGTCTATCCCTGTATTTCAGATTTTCTAGTATTGTATGATTGAGCGAGAAGCCACCATCATCATGACGGATCTCGAAGGTTTTCTTTAATAGCAGGTAAATCAAAATCAATTCACGCCTATTATACATTCTTCTTTGTTTAAAGTTTCTTTTTGGTATAGCAACCCCTTCGAGAAAAGCATCAATATTCCCCCATCGACATCTGTAATAACTGGACCGATAAAGGCCTTTTTCATCCAGATCCTTGAGAGACGGTGTCCTCCCCAACTTATGAGCAAGTTGGTTAAAGGCTACCATCAAATCGGCTTTGGAAACTCCCCTCTGAATATTGGGTCTGTCACCGCACTCCTTTTGGAGCTGAGTAAATGGGTAGCTGGAGAAACAATTCCTTGAAAAGCTTGATTTTGCCTCGATGTTTGCGAGGGTCGGGATTTTGCCAATGGCCTGTTTAACTCGCTTATATTCATTCTTTATCTCCTCGTTCGAAGGCCTTTTTGAGAAAGGCTCATCGCCAAGCTGCCTTATGAGGTTCGAAAGGTTGTGGTATTTTTTCTTGATGTGGTAGCGGGTTGTCGGGTCAAGGTCGGAATTTCGCGGCGTATGGCCAATCTTGGCCTTTATTTGCTCGTATCGTTTTATCACATCATAGTCGTGTTCCACTGGAAATTGTTTAGGGAAGTTGTAGCCCTCAATCAATTCAGCAAAGGTTCTCTTAGAATCTGCCGCTTCGGAAAGTTCAGCTAATGTGAAAAGCAGACAATAGTTGGGGCGCGCAAGCCCATGAGCTGACTTGGTGTAGCCACTCTCAGATACTACGGCACAACGAGATGCCAGGTAATACGTCCTTGCCGCAATTGCTTGTTGAATAGCCCTATTACCCTGCCTTTTCTTGTGCTTTTTGCACTGAAACACATACGTATTTTTCCCAAAGTCTCCGACCAAATCCGCTCCCTGGTCATTGCTACACTTGGTAAGACTAAGATTAACAAAGCCAAGCCGTTGAAGTAGATCCAGACAGCGTTCTTCGAATTCGGTTCCTTTTTTTATGTTATCATTCATGGCTAATTGAGATTATACATTCTGTAGTTAAAAAACTGCAAACACGTCAAGGATCGGGATGGGAGAACAGTCATTATGGGGAGGCAATAAGAGCTGGCCTTGGGGCAAAAGATGATCGAGACTTGGAAGAGATATCCCGAGCATCCTGCGGCGATGCCGCCCACATAGCGGAGCTATGTGGGCTATCCCGGTGTCATCTTTTGCCCGCCTCCCGGCTTTGCGCTACAATTTGCTCTCGGAGTGTCCATGCTTTACCACGACGCAGTTTCCTATCTTTCCCGGTTCACCAACTATGAGCGCGAGCTCAGGTATCCCTATGACGGGTGGCACCTGAACCTCGAGCGGGTGCGGGTGCTGCTGGATGAGCTGGGGTCGCCGGAGCGGGACTTGCCCGTCATTCACGTTGCGGGGACGAAGGGGAAGGGGAGCACGGCGGCGATGATCGAGGCGATGGCGCGGGCGGCGGGGTTCAAGACCGGTCTTTATACGTCGCCGCACCTCTTGGATTTCAAGGAGCGGATCCGGATCGGGGGCCGGATGATCGGGGAGAGCGACGTCGCGGACATGGTGGAGCGCATGGCGCCGGCGATCGAGCGGGTGCACGGCCGGATCGAGCTGGGTCCGCTCACCTATTTCGAGATCATCACGGCGATGGCGCTGGCGGTGTTCGCGCGGGAGAGGGTTGACGTGGCGGTGCTGGAGGCGGGGCTGGGGGGCAGGTTCGACGCGACCAACGTTTGCAATCCGCTGGTAACGGTGCTCACGGCGGTGAGCATGGACCACACGGACATCCTGGGAGACACGCTCGAGGCCATCGCGGGGGAGAAGGCGCAGATCATCAAGGCGGGCAAGCCCGCGGTGATCGCGCCGCAGCAGGAGGCGGTTTACGGGGTATTCCGGGCGCGGTGCGAGGAGGCGGGGGCTCGGGAGATCAGGGTGGCCGAGCGGTGCAGGTGGCGGCAGACGCGGGAGGACGCGGAGGGGCAGTGGGCGGATATCGAGGGCGCGGTCAAGCTGCCGGAGCTTTTCATCGCGCTCACGGGCGAGCACCAGCTCCAGAACGCGGCCACGGCGCTGGTGGCGGTGGATGAGGCTTCGCGGTCGGGGATCACGGTGGGGGTGGAGGCGATGCGGCGGGGGCTCTCGTCGCTGGTGTGGCCCGGCCGGTTCCAGCGCATCCGCCGGAAGCCGGACGTGGTGCTGGACGGCGCTCACAACGGCGCGAGCGCTGAGTACCTGGCCCGGTCCATCCGGAAGATTTACCCGGGCCGCCGGGTGACGGCGGTGATCGGGATGGGCGGGGACAAGGACGTCGAGGGGTTCTGCGCGGCGCTGGGTCCGGCCATCCATTCGGTGATCCTCACCCGGAGCCGCGCCAAGAAGGCCCTGCCGGCGAACCGCTTTAAAAAGGCGCTGGCGCCGTTCCACGTGCGGGTGCTGGCGAGCGAGTCGGTCGCGGAGGCCATGGAGCGGGCGCTCAAGGGCTCGGCGCCGGACGACGTGGTGCTGGTGACCGGTTCGTTCTACGTGGTGGGCGAGGCGCTGGAGTGGGACGGCGGGGAGGGGGCGGCTTTATCATAGGAATGGAGAGCGGCATTCGGGCATTTTCAATGTTAAGGTATTTTGAGAAGGTAATAATACATGGTATCCTTTTCCTGAGATAGAACCGAGGTTGAAAAATGAAAGATCATGCCATGGAACAATATCTGGTGAATGAAGAGGGCAAAAAGACCGCGGTGGTGCTGCCCATCAAACAATATGAGAAGATGCTGGAAGACCTGCACGACCTGGCCGTGGTCGCCGAACGCAGGCATGAGACGCCTATCAGCCTGGAAGAGATGAAGCGGCGGCTGGCCAAGCATGGAGCGGCATAAGATAATCTTCAAGCCTTCGGTGGAGAAGGACTTGAAATATCTGCCTCCGGCCACCGTATCCCGGATTCAAGCCCGCATCCTGCAATTGTCCTCTGATCCTTATCCCGTAAAAGTCGTCAAATTATCCGGTGCCGAAAGAATGTACCGCCTGCGCGTAGGAGTCTATCGAGTTATCTACGAGGTTGATAATCAAGCCAAGCTTATCACAATTCATTACGTCCGCCACCGGCGCGAGGTCTATCGAGGCATCTGAGAATTTAGCCCTTCCCCATTTCCCATAATGATAGCGGTTGAGCTGCTTCTTCCCTCTTCCGTCCTTTCTGCTATACTTTTTTCCGGGACCGTATTGCGTGGGGGAGGGATTATTTTGCACCATTTCGAGTACAGGGACGGCGAGATGTATTGCGAGGACGTGCGGCTGGCCGAGATCGCACAGCGGTTCGGGACGCCGTGCTACGTTTATTCGGCGGCGACGCTCACGCGTCATTTCGAGGCGTTCGACACGCCGTTTTCGGACCTCCATCACCTGACCTGCTTTTCGGTGAAGGCCTGCTCGAACATCGCGATCCTCCGGCTGTTCGCGAACCGGGGCGGCGGTTTTGACGTGGTGAGCGGGGGCGAGCTGTTTCGGGTGCTCAAGGCGGGCGGCGACCCGGCCAAGGTTGTTTACTCGGGAGTGGGCAAGACGGAGGCGGAGATCGCGTACGCGCTCCAGTCGGGCATCCTGATGTTCAACGTGGAGAGCGCGGCCGAGCTTACGGCGATCGAGCGGGTGGCGGAGCGGGAGAAGAAGACGGCGCGGGTGTCGCTGCGGGTGAACCCGGAGGTTGACCCGCACACCCACCCTTACATCGCGACGGGACTTAAAGAGGCCAAGTTCGGAATAGACGTGGAGCGCTCGCTCGAGCTTTACGTGCGGGCGAAGGGGATGGAGCGGATCGAGCCGGTGGGCGTTGACTGCCACATCGGGAGCCAGCTCACGCAGACGGCTCCGTTCGTGGAGGCCCTGGTCCGGCTCACGGAGCTGATCGGGGCTCTCCGTCAGCATGGCCTCAAGATTTCGTGGCTGGACCTGGGGGGCGGCCTGGGGATCACGTACCGGGACGAGCGCCCGCCTCTGCCCAAGGAGTACGCGCAGGAGATCCTGGCGGCGGTGCGGAGCCTCGATGTTTCGCTGATCCTGGAGCCGGGCCGGGTGATCGTGGGCAACGCGGCGGTGCTGCTCACGCGGGCGCTGTATGTAAAAGACACGGACGAGAAGCGCTTCCTGATCATTGACGCGGCGATGAACGACTGCATCCGGCCGTCGCTTTACGGGGCGTATCATGAGATCCTGCCGGTCAGGGAGGCGGACCCGAAGAGCGAGACTTCAGCGGTTGACGTGGTGGGCCCGATCTGCGAGTCGGGCGACTTCCTGGCCAAGAACCGCCCGCTCCCGCCGATCGCGGCGGGCGAGCTGATCGCGACGATGAGCGCGGGCGCCTATTGCGCCTCGATGGCCAGCAACTACAACTCGCGGCCGCGGGCGCCGGAGGTGCTGGTGTCGGGCAAAGATGCGCACCTGATCCGGGAGCGGGAGAGCTGGGACGACCTGGTGGCCCGCGAGCGGGTCCCTGATTTTCTCACCTCGGCTTGACGAAAAGCTCCGGCCGTTCTAGGCTGGAAGTCAAGCTTTATTTAACCGCAGAGGCGCAGAGGACGCAGAGAAAAAAATATATAATTAATCTCTGCGCCCTCTGCGTCTCTGCGGTTATATCAACTTCTCCACGGAAGGAAAAAAGCTTGCAGCTCCGATTCACCAAAATGCACGGTCTGGGCAATGACATGATCGTCATTGACAGCCTGGGCGGCGGGTTCGTTCCCACTCCCGGCCAGGCGCGCTTTTTGTGCGACCGGCGGCGAGGGGTTGGCGCGGACCAGATCCTCGTTCTGCTGCCCTCGAACAAAGCCGACTTCATCATGCGCATCTTCAACGCTGACGGCTCGGAGGTGGAGATGTGCGGAAACGGCATCCGGTGCCTGGCGCTGTACATCCGTGACCGGGGGCTGTCCGCGAAAAATCCGCTGGCGATCGAGACGCTGGCGGGGATCATCCGTCCGGAGATCGTGGGCAAGCTGGTACGGGTGGACATGGGCAAGCCGGTGTTCGACCCGGCCAAGGTCCCGGTCAAGATCCGGGGCCAGCGCAAGGTCAAGGACACGGTGCTGCGGGTGGACGATGATACGTTCCGGATGAGCGCGGTCTCGATGGGCAACCCGCATTGCGTGATCCCGGTGGACGACGTTGACGCGGTGCCGCTCAGCACGATCGGGCCGCGCATCGAGCACCACCCGTGGTTCCCGAAGCGGACCAACGTGGAGTTCGTGGAGGCCATCTCGCGCACGCGGCTCAAGGTGCGGGTCTGGGAACGGGGCGCAGGGGCCACGCTGGCCTGCGGCACGGGCGCGTGCGCGGCGGCGGTGGGCATGATGGACCTGGGCAAGGCCGGCCGCAAGGTCACGGCGACGCTGCCCGGCGGCGACCTGGAGATCAGATGGGACCGGAAGACCAACCACGTCTGGATGACGGGGCCGGCGGTCGAAGTTTTCAATGGGAGCATAAATCTTAAAGAAAAGTAAAAAGGAAAAAGTAAAAAGGAAAAAGTGAAAAACAAATTTTTGCCTTTTTACTTTTTACTTGCAAGGAGGTTGGAGCAGTGGCGATACCCGAGTTCAGCGACAATGTCATTCCGGGCCCGGCGTTCAAGCGGGCCAGGCAGCATCCGGACAAGGTGTACCTGATCTCCCGCTTTGACGAGCGGGGCGTGAAGACGCCGGACCAGTTGCACCAGGTTACCTGGGGCCAGGCCGACCGGATCGTGCGCGACTTCGGGCGCGGGCTCCGGGCCATGGGCTTCAAGGCCTTTGACCGGCTCGCCGCGTTCGGGCCGAACCGGCCGCGCTGGATTTACGCCTGCATGGCGGCGATCGGCTCGCGCGGCGTTCACGTTCCGATCTATCCGAACAGCAAGGAAGACGACGTATGGTGGATCCTGCAGGACTCGGGCGCGCGGTTCGTGGTGTGCGGGAGCATGAGCCACGCCCAGAAGGCGCTCCTGGTAAAGGACCGGGTGGAGACGCTGGAGAAGATCATCTTGATGGACCCGCTCCCGGACCAGCATGACGACTTCATCATGGGCTTTGACGAGGTGGTGGAGCTGGGGAAGAAGAGCGGGATCACGGACGAGGAGATAGACGAGCGGGTCCGGGAGGTCCAGGAGGACGACCTGGCGGCGATCATTTACACCTCGGGGACCACGGGCAAGCCCAAGGGCGTGATGCTGACGCACAAGAGCTTCGTGAGCCAGCGGGTGGCGGAGAATGAATATGAATACACGGACAACGAGGTTTTCCTGGCGCACCTTCCGATGTGTCATTCCTTCGGCTTCTCCTCGGATTTATTGAACGCGGGCAACATCGGCGGGATCCTGTTCGTGGCCGACAGCATCGAGACCGCGGAGATGAGGAAAAACCTCAAAGACTGCCGCCCCACCGTGATGTCGTCGGTGCCCCGCCTCTGGGAAAAGCTTTACATGCAGATCCTCCAGACCATTGACCAGCAGCCTCCGTTCAAGAAGAAGCTGGTCACGTGGGCGCTCAAGGTCGGGGGCGAGGCGTTCAAGCTCAAGTCCGAGAACAAGCCGGTGCCGTTGTTGCTTGGCTTGCAGTCGAAGCTTGCGGACCGGCTGTTCATGAAGGTGAAGGAGCAGGTGGGTCTCGACCGGCTCAAGTATTCCTATACCGGGGGCGGGCCGATTGACCCCAAGATCATTTACTTCTTCGGGGGCATGGGCCTCAAACTGTACCAGGGCTTCGGGCTGACCGAGACCGCGCCGATCATCTTCGCGAGCACGCCTCGGCACGACAAGATCGGGTGCGTGGGCCGGCCGCTGCCTAACGTGCAGGTCAAGATCGCGCCCGACGGCGAGATCCTGGTCAAGGCGCCGCAGGTGATGAAGGGCTATTACAACAACCCGGAGGCCACGGCCGAGGTGCTGAGCGCGGACGAGTGGTTCGCCACCGGGGACATCGGCGAGGTTGACGCCGACGGTTTCCTCAAGATCACGGACCGGAAGAAGGAGCTGTTGAAGACCAGCGGGGGCAAGTACGTGGCGCCGCAGCCGATCGAGAACCACTTCAACACCGACCCGTACGTGGAAATGGTGAGCGTGGTGGGCGACGGGCGGAAGTTCGTGTCGGCGCTGGTGGTCCCGGACTTCGAGAACATCCGGGCCTGGCTCAAGGACAATTCAGGGGAGGAGATCGCGGACAACGCCAAGCTGATCGAGGACCCCAAGGTGAAAGAGCTGATCGAGCAGCGCATCCAGCTCGTGAACCAGACCCTGGCCCGCTACGAGCAGATCAAGAAATACGCGGTGCTCTCGGAGCCGTTCTCCGAGCTCACCGGCGAGCTCACGCCGTCGCTGAAGAAGAAGCGCCGGGTGATCGAGAAGAAGTACAAGGACAAGATTGACGCGCTCTATCCCAACGATTAAAGGGGGAAACGCCGCGGCTTTTTGGAGTGCGCCGGCACGACGGCGCTTTCATTGGCCCCACAACCCTATCGGCGCTGGACATAACCGCAGAGACGCAGAGGGCGCAGAGATAATTACAGGGAAATTCTTTTTTTGAGTTTATGCGGCAACATCAAGTTCTCTACTGGTTCCGGCCTCAAGCAAAGCGCCGTCGTGCCGGCGCACTCCCAATCGGCGGCGAGAGAGAGGATGAGATGATTCCGATAGATCTTTCCGGCCGGGCCGCGCTGGTGACCGGGGGCGGGCGCGGGATTGGAAGGGCCATCGCGCTCAAGCTGGCCCAGGCTGGCGCGGACGTGATGGTGACGGCGCGGACGGAAGAGCAGCTTCAAGAGACGGTGCGCGGGGTCCGGGCGCTCGGCAGGAAGGGAGCGCTGCTCGCGGGCGACGCCGCGCTGGCGGAGACGGCGGAGGCCGCGGTGGAGAGGGCGGTCGCGGAGCTCGGCGGGCTCGACATCCTGGTCAACAACGCGGGCATGGAGATGATGAAGCCGCTCTTGGACGCCACGCCCGCTGACTTTGACCGGGTGATGGAAGTGAACGTGAAGAGCATGATGCTCTTCACCCAGGCCGCGGGCCGGCGCATGATCGAACACAAGTCGGGCCGGATCGTGAACCTGGCGTCCACGGGGTCGTTCATCGCGGGACCCAACCAGTCGCTCTACCACGCCAGCAAGGCCGCCTGCGCCCACTTCACCCGCGCAATGGCCATCGAGTGGGCCCGCCATAACATAACCGTCAACGCGGTGGCGCCGGGCTGGATCAACACCGACCTGATCGCCCACCTCACATCTGACCAGGAAAAGCTCGCCAACTACGTGAAGAACATTCCCATGCGCCGGCTGGGCGAACCCGCCGAAGTGGCCTCCGTGGTCCTCTTCCTCTGCTCCGACCTCGCCGCCTACATGACCGGGTCAATTGTTATCGTGGACGGCGGACTTATGATACCATGAGAGAACAAAGTAGATAGTAGATAGTAGTTAGTAGCCAGGGTCTTAAGTCAGAATTCCGGTCCCTGGCTACGGGCTACGGGCTACTGGCTACTATTCAGGAGGACATGCATATAGCCATGCGCCGCAAACTCATCCATGCCTTGCTCGCCATTGGCGGCGTTATCGCCGTGGGGCCTTCCTTGCTTCTGGCGCTGGGCCCGGCGCCGTATCCGCAGGGGCCGGTGACGTTCGAGAGCTACCAGTTCGACCCGGCCACGGTGCGGCCCGGAGAGAAGAGCGTTTACCGGTTCAGTTGGAACGGGATCGACGCGGCGCGGGCGGTGTTCGAGATCAGCAAGGACCCGAAAAAGGCGGGACGGATCTGCGCGCGCGCCGACGCGGAGACGGTGGGGGCCGCGGCGCTGTTGTACCTGGCCCAGGACTGGGTCTCTTCGTGCATGATGCCGGAGACGCTCCAGCCGGAGGTTTACAACATCCAGATCCGCGAGTCGCTGGACTATTACGACATGAACGTCCGGTTCAACCATGAGCAGGGCGCGGCCGAGCGGGTGAAGAAGAGGCTGACCCGGACCACGGAGCGCTCGTTCGAGTTCACCAACGCCTTCTGCCCGATGAGCGCGGCCATGCTGATCCGGAGCCTGCCCTGGAAGCCGGGCGACCAGCGGAGCTTCGAGGTCGTTGACGGGAACGAGCGCTACCTGCTGGTGGTCGAAGCGGCAGAGGAGGGCGAGGTCACGGTGCCGGCGGGGACGTTCAAGGCCATACGAATTCAGCCCAGCATCTTCGAGCTGCCCGGCGAGCGGGCGCGCGAGACCAAGCGCTACTTTGAGCGGCAGAAGATGAAGGACCAAAAGCGCACGGCCGACATGACATCCTTTACCCTGTGGATGGCCGCGGACCCGCCCCGGCCTTTCCTCAAGGCCAGAAGCGACGTCTATTTCGGGCACGTGGACATGGAGCTCATGGAATTCCATGCCCCGCCCGGACCTCCATGAATTTCCAGCAGCCGGCAACAGGCCGCTCCCGCGGTCCCATCAAGGCGCCGGTACAATCAAGACCACGAGAGTGAAGGAACGGTGGATGAAGCAAGATAGGATCGCCGCTATAACCGGTTTATTGTTGCTGCTGTTTTTTTCTCCGGCGCGGGCCGGGGACGAGGTGGTGGTGGTGCCGAAGGTGGACACCATCTTTGACGTGACCTATGCCGATACTTCGACCGGCAGCCTCAAGCTCGACGTCGCCTGGCCCATGGCCGACGGCTCATACCCAATGATCGTTTACCTCCACGGCGGGGGCTGGTCCATGGGTGACAAGTCCATGTTCCGCCACCGCATGCGCCTGCTGGCGCAGTCCGGGTACGTGGTGTTCAACGCCAACTACCGGCTGTCGCAGGAGGCCCGGTTCCCGGCGGCGGTCAACGACGCCATGGGCGCGGTGATCTACGCCAAGGAGAAGGCCGAGCTCTACCACGGCGACCCCGCCCGCGTGGCGGTGATGGGAGACTCGGCGGGAGGCCATCTCTCGGCCATGGTGGCCCTGGCCTGGGACGACCCGTATTTCACGCCCACCTACGCCGGCGACGGACGCTACAGCGCCCGGGTCCAGGCCGGCGTGCTCATGTACGGCGGCTACCGCATGGACTGGATCGCCAACCAGGACCCCAAACTGTGGGGCCTCATCCTCACCCGGCCCATGGTCGTGGCCTTCATGGGAGGCACGCCCGAGCAAAAGCCCCTCGAATACAAAAAGGCCTCGCCCGCGTCCTACCTTGACCGCAAGGACATCCCGCCCTTCTTCATCATGTGCGGCACCGCCGACTCCGTGTTCCCCGAATCCGACTTCCTCCATAACGCCCTCGACCAGAAGGGAGTGTACAACAAGGCCTTCTTCGTCGCCGATGCCAGGCACGAGTTCAACTACCTCGAAAACCGCGACGACTTCCCCTACCTCCGCGCCATCCTCGACTTCCTCGACCAGGTGCTTGATAATAAATCCTGAATGGCCTAAGTTTTATCCGCGTCTGCGTTGTCGGGACAAAGAATAACGCCAAGGCGCCAAGGCCGCCAAGATAATGAGGTGAAGAAATGAAAAAGGTAAGGGCTATTTTTATTATCTGCTGCGCTGTGATTCTGATCGGCGCGGGGCGCGCGGGAACGGAGGATGTTTGCACGGAGCCGGTGCGGACGGGCGCGGGGATGGTGCGGGGCGCGGCGGAGACGGGGACGGAGACGTGCGTGTGGAAGGGGATCCCGTTCGCGGCGCCGCCGGTGGGCGAGCTGCGGTGGAAGGCGCCCGAGCCGCCGGCGCCGTGGTCCGGGGTGCGCGACGCGCTCGCGTTCAGCGACCGGTGCCTGCAGAAGGGCGTGATGGCGCTGGAGGGCCTGGCCGGGAAGGAGGGCATGTCCGAGGACTGCCTGTACCTTAACGTGTGGCGTCCGAGGAAGAGCGGGACGTTCCCGGTGATGGTGTGGATCCACGGCGGGGGCTACGTGGGCGGCGCGGCGTTTACTCCGATGTACTGGGGTGACCGTCTGGCGCAGGCCGGAGACGTGGTGGTGGTTACCACCAATTACCGGCTCAACGTTTTCGGGTTCCTGGCGCTCGCCGCGCTCCGGGCGGAGGACAAGAACGGGTCGGTGGGCTCGTACGGCTCGCTCGACCAGGTCGCGGCTCTTCAATGGGTCCACGCCAACATCGCGGCCTTCGGCGGCGACCCGGAAAACGTCACCATCTTCGGCGAATCGGCCGGGGGCTTTTCCATCTGCACCATGATCGCGACGCCGCTCGCGAAAGGCCTGTTTCAGCGCGCCATCCTGGAGAGCGGCGGCTGCGACGTGAGCGCGGACCTCGAACCCGGCTACGCGCAGGGCGACTCCATCGCCGCGAACCTCGGCTGCCGGCCCGACGACCTGGCCTGCCTGCGCCGGCTGTCCGCCAAGCAGGTCGAGGACAAGGGCGCGTCGGGACTCACGTCCGGCATGGGGTTCATGCCGCATCACGACGGCTGGCTGCTCACCGCGACGTCGCTCGCCATGATCCGGGCCGGCGATTACAACCGCGTGTCGTTCATGGCCGGGTCCAACCGCGACGAGTTCGGCAAGGCCATGAAGCTCAAGCGCGACTTAAAAAACGCCAAGCCCTCAGACTACGAGAAGACCCTGATTGATGTCATCGGCATCGCGCCGGAAGACGCCGCGAAGCTCACGGCGCTCTATCCGCTCGGCGATTACGGCAACCGTCCGGTGGAGGCCTACGGCCGCATGTTGGGCGCGGACGCCAGCCTGGCCTGCCCCACTTACGAGGGCCTGCTGGCCGCGGCCCGGCAGCAGCAGGACACCTATTACTACCGCTTCGATTACGACGACTTCAGATTCGGCAAGTACATGGGCGCGGCGCACGCCATGGAGATCCCCTTCATCTTCGACTCCTTCGACCGCCTGCCCATGAGCCTCTTTTACAACGACCAGAACATCGCCCCGGCCCGCGCGCTCGGCCGCGTCATCCGGGGCTATTGGCTCAACTTCGCCAAGACCGGCGATCCCAACGGCCAGGGCCTGCCCCAGTGGCCCGCGTTCAATCCGGACACGCGGATGGTCCAGGTCTTCGATGCCACGGTGCGCACGGAACCGGCCCCCAACGTGGCGCGTTGCGCCTTCTGGGACGAGTACACCAAGACGCACAAGGGATCGCTCGAGAGCCTGGGCACGAGAAAGAAGGAACGGAAATGAGCATGAACGGACGCGGGAAAATATTAATCGGCGCGGCCGCACTGGCGCTGATTTTCACGGCCGCGACGGCGCGGGCGGATGAGTTGTGCGCGGAACCGGCGCGGACCGCGTACGGCCAGGTAGCGGGCCATGACGCGGACGCGGCCTGCGCTTACCTGGGCATCCCCTACGCCGCGCCGCCGGTGGGCGGGCTCAGGTGGCGGCCGCCGGCGTTACCGGCCGCTCATGAAGACGTGCTGGAGGCCGGCGAGTACGGGCCGTGGTGCGTGCAGCCGATCGCCAGGGGGTTCTTGACCGCGAGCGACCCCAAGACGGAGATCAGCGAGGACTGCCTGTATCTGAACGTGTGGCGTCCGCAAAAGAGCGGGACGTTTCCTGTGATGTTCTGGATGCACGGCGGCGGGCTGGAGACGGGTTCCGGCAACGCGCCGATGTACGACGGGTCGCGCCTGGCCGGGTCGCGGGACGTGGTGGTGGTGACGATCAACTACCGGATCGGCGTGTTCGGGTTCCTGGCCCTGCCGGCGCTCAGCTCGGAGGACCCGCATTCCAGCTCCGGCGACTACGGCTTTCTCGACCAGATCGCGGCGCTCAAGTGGGTGCGCGGGAACATCGCGGCCTTTGCCGGCGACCCGGACAATATCACGGTCTTCGGCGAGTCGGCGGGAGGCTGGAGCGTGTGCAACCTGCTCGTCAGCCCGCTCTCGGCCGGGCTGTTCCACCAGGCCGTCATCCAGAGCGGCGGGTGCGACGCGGTGGCGCCGATGGAACAGGGCTACGCCGCCGGAGAAGAATTCGCGGCCCGCATGGGTTGCGGGGGCGACGGCGTGATCGAGTGCCTGCGTTCAAAGCCGGTCGCGGAAATCCGGGCGGATCAGCCTAAGAAGAACGACACCAACCCGCTCGATCTGGCCGCGATACTCCGGTACACCTGGTTGGCGCATCGGGACGGGTGGGCGCTCCCGGAGATACCGATCGAGGCGCTGCGGGCGGGCCGCTTCCAGCGGGTGCCGCTGCTGGTGGGCGCGAACCGGGACGAGGCCAAGATTTTCACGGTGGGCATGCCGGGGGTGCGGCTGGCGCCGCGGCCGCTCGTCCGGATGGTGGTACGCCAGAGCTTCGGCGATGGGCTGTTGGCCGAGATCGAGCGGCTGTATCCTTTTTCCGACTACCGCCGGCCGGCGGACGCGCTCAGCGCCGCGCTCGGCGACGCCATGCTCGCCTGCAAGTGCTTTGACGCGGCCCAGGCCGCATCCCCCTTCACGCCGGTCTATTACTACCGCTTCGATTACGACCGCCACCTGGCGCCGCACCTGTTCGGCGCGGCCCACGCGCTCGAAATCCCGTTCATCTTCTCCACCCTGGACCGCCCGGACATGGACCAGTTCTTCACGGAGCGGCTGATCGCGGAGGCCGCGCCGCTCTCCGAGGACATGATGAGCTACTGGACCAATTTCGCCAAGACCGGCGACCCCAACGGCCCCGGGCTCATGGCCTGGCCCCGCTACGAATCGTCCTCCCGCTCCCGCATGTACCTCGACCTGCCCCAATCCGTCCGCGCCACGGAAGACGCGGGAAAATGCACTTTCTGGCAAGGCCAGCACCTGAAGATCTACTGACTCCGCCGCGGATACGTCAGCATTCAGATTCGATCAGGAGGGCGTAGCCTGGCTTCGCTCTCAGACCATGTTTGGAAGAAATAATTGATGCCGGCTGGAATGTTTCGGATGAGTCAAGATTTGACTTGGTAAATGAATATATTATAATTTCAGTCATCAAACCAGGAGAGCTGGATGCCGGCACCAAAAGAATTACTTGACCTCATTAAGAATTTCGATGAGAACCTCGAAGAACACACCGGAGCTTCCTTCAATGAAGACACCACCAAAAGCCAGTTTATAGATCCTTTTTTCGAAATTTTAGGCTGGGATGTCAGCAACAAGTCCGGCAAACCCGAATCCTGGCGGGACGTCCTGAGGCAGCATTCCATCCCCAGCGGCCCGACTCGTGAAGCGCCTGATTACATTTTTAAAATTGGCAAGACCGAAGTCTTTATTGTTGAAGCCAAAAAGCCATCAATAAGAATCAAACAAGATGCGAAGGCTGCGCTTCAAGTAAGAAGTTATATTTGGAACCGCAAGCTTCCAATCGCCATCCTGACAAATTTTCATGAGTTTGCCGTCTACCGCCGGCAACAGCCTCGAAAAAGTGATAAACCCGATGTCGGCCTCGCAGACTATTTTCTATACAAGGATTATGCTGAGCGATGGGACGACATTTATAACATATTTTCCCGCGATGCCGTGGAACACGGGAAGTTAGAAAAATTTATCGAATCAAGGAAGGCCGCCAAGGGAACAATCGAAGTTGACGACGCTTTTTTGCGGGAAATTGAGCACTGGCGAAAATTGCTGGCGGCAAATATTGCTCTCCGCAATTCAAAACTTACTCAGCAACAACTAAACTTTGCGGTGCAGGCGACCATTGACCGCATTATTTTCCTCCGCATAGCTGAAGACCGTGCAATCGAAAATGCGGGCCGGCTACTATCAGTCACTAATGGCGAGCGCATCTACCTACGTCTATTCAAGATCTTCGAGGAAGCTGACGACCGTTACAATTCAGGGCTATTTCATTTCCGAGATAAGGATCGGACCACCGAACCCGACAGCATTACTCCGTACCTCAAGATTGATGATGACAAGTTAAGAATCATTATTAGGAGTCTCTATGATAATTTCTATGATTTTTCTTTGATGCCGGTTGAAATCCTCGGTCAAATTTATGAAAAATTTCTTGGCAACGTCATCATCCTAACCGAAGGCCACCAGGCCAGAGTGAGAGAGAAACCTGAAGTCAAAAAAGCCGGAGGAGTTTTTTATACGCCCAGCTACATCGTTGAATACATTGCCGCCAATACCGTAGAAAAGCTTTTAGAAGGGAAAACTCCGGCACAGGCGGCGAAAATGAAAATCCTGGATCCCGCCTGCGGTTCCGGATCATTCCTTCTGGGGGCTTATCAGAAGCTTCTCGATTGGCATCTCGAATATTACACCGAAAAAACTCCGGAAAAGTATCAAAAACAAATCTACCCTGTGCTCGGAGGCGGGTATCGGCTTACAACTGCTGAAAAAAAGTGCATCCTCTGCAATAATATTTTTGGGGTGGATATAGATCCCCAGGCCGTAGAAGTGACCAAGCTTTCACTACTCCTCAAAGTCCTGGAAAATGAGACTTACGAAACCCTCAAACAATTCAAGCTCATTTACAAAGAACGAGCTCTGCCTGATCTTGGCGACAACATTAAGTGTGGCAATTCGTTGATCGGCCCGGATATTTACCATAATCACCAGATGAATTTTCTTGAGGACGAAGAACGTTACCGAATCAACGCTTTTGACTGGAAAGGCGGCTTTCCGGGAATCTTCAAGGGAAACAATCCTGGATTCGACGTTGTAATTGGAAATCCCCCCTATGGCGCTTCGTTTGAATCCAGAGACGCCCTTTATTTTAAAAATCATTACTCCACGTTTCAGAGGGTTCGAGATGTTTATGTTCTTTTTATCGAGAAATGCCTGGGCTTATTGAAAAATGGGGCAAGGTTTTCTTTCATTGTACCTTCAGCTTGGCTCGGTGGGCCCGAGTATGATCATCTTAGAAAGTTGCTCTTGGCTCACCGGATTGATAACCTGATTCAACTGCCATTTGATGTTTTCGCGGACGCCTATGTTGACAATTCGATATTTGTGCTCTCCAAAGAGAAGCCGACATTAAATCACAAAACCTATACTTACATTTATGATAAGCGCGAAAAGTTATTAAAAATTGATCTGAAGGCGGATAAATATCAGCAGGTCAAGCAATGTCATTGGAAGCGTTTTGAGAGCAATAAAATTGTCTTGGACGCCAACGCCATAAATATTCTCGGACGGCTTCAAAAAACCGCCCCACTTACTTTTAATGACGCGATCAAGATGAAGCGTGGCGTACTTTTCGAGAATAATTTGCTCACAACGAAGCGCACCTCTTCCTCCAGTTACCAATATTTTGAAGGGGACGTTTACCGTTATCAACTTAATCTTGTCCTCGATCATTGGGTGGAATTCGGCGAGCAAATGACGGAGCGTCCCAAGGAAATTTGTTGGTTCGAAGGAGAAAGAATTTTATTGCGCCGCCTGGTAAATCGTCGCCAAAGACTGATGGCAACATTTACTAAGGATTCTTTTATAACAAATAAAAATATTTATTGTATCCTAGCAACGGATGAAGCGATAAAATTATATTTTATTTTGGGTCTTCTAAACAGTAAATTGATCTCCTATTTATATATACATCAGATTTCGCAGGCCGCGAAAGACGATTTTCCACAGGTCACGATTCATGACATCTTGTCATTGCCTTTTCCTCCAAAAGACAGGGTAAAATCGCTTCATGACGAAATAGTGAAGATGGTAATTGAAATGTTAAAATTGAATCAGCAAGTAGAGGAAGAATGGTTGCAACATCAAAAAACGGTGATTAAGCGTCAAGCCGAGGCTACGGACCGGAAAATTGATGAATTGGTTTATAAGCTTTATGGACTTGGTGAAGAAGAAATTAAAATAGTAGAAGCCGAAAAATAAACGAGTATGTGGCCAGTGGCTCCTGCCAAGTTACTCAATATTCCTTCAATCAAACGCAAAACCTCGCCAGCATTTCATACAGCACCCGAATTGCGAAGGCGAGGTCATGGATGGAGACGCGCTCGTTGACGCCGTGGGCGCGGCGGAAGACGGAGACGTCGCCTCCGGGGTCGGCGAGGACGGGGATGAAGCCGTAGACCTTGACCCCGCGCTCGGCCAAGAAGCGGCCGTCGGTTCCGCCGGGGACCATGAAGGGGACCATGGAGGTATTGGGCCGGCTGGCCCGGAGCGCGGCGTCCAGCGCGTCGTAGAGCTCGCCCTCCGGCTCGACCTCGACGCCGGCGGAAATGTGCAGCGGCTCGACGCTGACCTGGAAGGGGGCCGCGACTTTACGGATGTCCGCGAGGAGTTTTTGCGGGTCGTGGCCGGGCACGATGCGGCAGTCAATGGCGGCCTCGACGCGGGCCGGGATGACGTTGGTCTTGACGCCGCCGTGGACCATGGTTATGGAGAGGGTGTTCCGGGTGAGCGCGTAGAAAATCCGTTTCATTTCCTCGGAGCGGGCGGAGGCGTCGAGGAGCGCGGCGATTTTGTTGTCACCGAGCTTGTCGGGGGCGACGGTCCCGCCCATGGCCGTTGCCACGCCCGCGACCAAGGCCTTCATGGTGCGGGAGACGCTGATCGGCGACCCCATTTTTTTGAGGGCGGCAAGCGCCTCGAGCATCCGGTCCATGGCGGAGTCGGGCCGGGGCACGGAGGCATGTCCGGGCTCGCCCAGGGCGGTGAGGCTGAACCAGCACACTCCCTTTTCCGCGGCCTGGCAGAAGTAGATTTCCTTGTCGCCGAGCGAGTAGCCGAATCCTCCGCCCTCGTTGACGCAGAATCCGGGGGCGAGGAGCTCGGGGCGGTTTTCCAGGATCCAGGGCACTCCGAACTTTCCACCGGCCTCCTCGTCGGCGGTTGCGGCCAGGATGACGTCGCGGCGGGGAGCGAGGCCGGCGCGCTGAAAGAGGCGCAGCGCGTGCCACTCGGCGGTGACGGCGTTCTTGCAGTCGAGGGCGCCGCGCCCGTAGATGTAATCGTCCTTCATCTCTCCGCTGAACGGCGGCACGGTCCATCCTTCGGGCTCGGCGGGTACGACGTCAAGGTGGGCGAGGAGTAGGAGCGGAGGGCCTTGCGGGTCCGGGGCGCGGAGCCGGCCGATGATGGAGCCGCGTCCGGGCGCGGACTCGACCACGGCGGTCTCGAGGCCGATCTCTTTGTAGCGGGGCTTCAAGTAGGAGCAGGCCAGGGACTCGTTGCCCGGCGGATTGGTGGTGTTGATGCGGATCAGGTCCGCGAGCATTCCGGCGGCTTCCCAGCCGGCCTTTTTCCAGTCAATGTTCCGAGTCATGTATCGCCACCGTTGCCAGACGATACAAGTTCCATTTCGCACAGAGACACGGAGAGCACAGAGTTATTATGAAATATTTTTAACTCTGTGTCCTCTGTGCCTCTGTGTGAAATAAAGATCTCCATTCTCACAGCGCTCTCCATTCGTCGGGGCGGAGGAGGGGGAATTCGGGGTCGGCTAGGGCCTGGTCAATTATGTGGAGGAGTTGTTTTTTGTCACGGCTGAGCGTGCCCTTGAGGGGCAGCCAGTTGCTGGCGTGGTTGGTGCGGAAGACGGAATTCTCGAGGTCGAGGCCTGCGACCAGGCCGCGCAGCTCGCGAAGCGTCTCCATCTTGTCCAGGAAGGTGAAGCCGTCGCCCATGAACTGGGCGAACTGCCGCTCGAAGGGGCCGAGCATGAGGGTGAGAGCGCTCACGTACTCGGGTTGAAGTTGATTGATGAGCTCGGCGGTCATGGCGGCGTGGCGGCGGGAGGCGTTTTTGCCGCCGAGTCCGAGGAGCACGGTGACGGAGAGCTCGAAGCCGGCGGCGTGGGCCTTTTCCACTCCGGCGATCATGGTCTCGGGCGTTCCTTTTTTCTTGACCTTTTGCAGCACCAGGGGATCGCCGGACTCGACCCCGTAATAGAGCATGGTGAGTCCGGCGTTGCGGATCTCGTCGAGCTCGGCCTGGCTTTTTACGATGAGGTTGAGCGGATTGGCGTAGGAGGTGACGCGCTGGAGCCGGGGGAAGGTCTGATAAAGGTGTTCGAGGATTTCCAGGAGCTGGGCGGTGCGGATGACGAGGGCGTCGCCGTCGGCCAGGAAGACCCTGGTGGCGGAGGGCCAGTCGCGGCGACAGTGGTCAATGTCTTTTTTCACGTCCGGGACGCGGCGGATCTTGAAGCGCTTTGACTTATACATGAGGCAGAAGGCGCAGGTGTTGGCGGAGCATCCGTAGGTGGCCTGGATGATGAGGCTGTCGGCCTCGGAGGGCGGGCGGTAGAGGGGCATGTCGTATTGCATGGTTTTCCTTATTCGCCACTGCCGGGTTGAATCGGAACGGCGGGCTTGAGGCTTGAGGCTTGCGGCTTGAGGAAGAAAGCGCGAATGACGCTGACCACCGGTAGTCTCAAGCCCCAGGCCTCACGCCCCAAGCCTTTGCTCACAGCTTGAACTCGGCGAGGAGGGCGCGGAGTCCGTCGGCGAGCTTCCTTAATTTTTCGACGGTGTCGGCCATGGCCTTGACGCGGGCGCCGTTGTCGGCGGCGACCTCCTTGATGCGTCCCACCGCTACCCCTACCTTCTCGGTTCCCTTGAGCTGGTCGGTCTGCGCGGTGTTGATGTAGTGGGTGATCTCGGCGATATGCTCGATGGACTGGGTGATCTGGCGGCTTCCCTGGGTCTGCTCCTGGGTTGCGCGCTTGACCTGCCTGGAGATTTCCTCCATTTTTTCGGCGGCGCCCATGATTTGGTCGGCGGAGCGTGCCTGCTCCTGGGTGGCCTGGTGCACCTCGGTGATGGATGAATTGAGGGCCTCGATGAAGGCCATGACTCCCTGTGCTTTTTCGTTCTGGACCATTGCGGCCTGGGCGATGGTGTGGGTCTGCTCCATGGCCTTGGCGACGCTCTCCTGGATTTTTTGGAGCGCGCGTCCGGCCTCCTCGGAGCGCTTGGCGCCCTCGGCGATTGAGTCCTGTCCGGCGCGCATGCGCTCGACGGCCTGGGTGGAGTCTTCCTGGACGGAGAGGATGAGGTCGGCGATCTCCTGGGTGCTGGCGGCGGTTCGCTCGGCCAGGTCCTTGATCTCGTCGGCGACCACGGCGAATCCTCGGCCGTGCTCCCCGGCCTGGGCGGCGATGATGGCGGCGTTCAAGGCAAGCAGATTGGTTTCCTCGGTCACGTCCTCGATCACGGTGAGGATGTTCCCGATCTCCTGGGCCCTCTGGCCCAAGCGGGTTATGACCTCGGCCACGCTCTTGGAGTCTTCCTGGATGCGTCCCATGCCCTCGATGGTCTTGGCCACGGACTTTCCGCCCTGCTCGGCGTCGGATGCGACCTGCCAGGTTATGCCCTCGGTCTCCTTGGAGCCCATGCTCACCTGTCCGATCATTCGCTCCATCTCGGAGAGGGAGGTCACGGCTTCTCCGGCCTGGCGGGTGAGGTGCTGGACGTTTTCGGCGACCTGCTTGATGGACGAGCTCATCTCGTGGATGGAGCTGGTGGTCTCCTCGACGGCGGCGAAGAGGCTCTCGACGTTCTTGGCGACCTCCTCGACGGTGGCCTGCACTTCGAGGATGGAGGCGCTGGACTGCTCGGTGGATGATGCCAGGGTCTGGATGGAGTCGGTGATTGACTGGACCGATATTTTCATTTCCTCCATGGACTGGAAGGTTTCGTCCACGGCCTGGGTCTGGGTATTGGAGCCGGTGGACACGTCTCCGGACTGGGAGCCGATGGCGTGGGCGGCGTGGTCGAGTCCTTCGGCGGCCTCCCCGACCCTTCCGATGAGCCGGCGGAGTCCGAAGATGGCGCGGGCCAGGGAGCGGGACAGGACCCCGATCTCGTCGCGGCCGGTGACGAGTACGTTCCGGGAGAGGTCTCCGCGGGCCATGGCCTGGAGGGAGATCATGAGGGAGTTGAGGGGGGCCTGCACTTCCTCGGCGGAGAGCTTGGCGTAGATGACGACCAGGAAGAAGAGCGCGGCCATGACGGCGAGTACCATGATGTACATCCCCTTGATGGGCGCGGCGTACCGGTTGGCGGGGCAGAGGACGAAGACGTGGTGTTGGGGGAGGTCGAGCTGGGTGACGACGTATTGCTCGCGTCCGAGGGTGACGTCGAAGATGTTGTCGGCGAGCGTGTGAATGGCCGGCCTCTGGAACGATACGGTGTATCCGGCGCCGTGCTCAATGATCTGGGCCATGGTCTTGACCTTGGGGTCGAGGGCTATGCCGAGGACGTCGTTGTGCTGGTTGTCCACCATGAGCACGGTGTCCTGGTTGTCGAGGAGGATTTGCTCGACGTAGTTTTTAAGCTCGAGCTGGGACGCGCCGCCCGCAACTATTTTCTGGATTTGCCCGGCGGCGGCGGTCAGGCGGTCGAGGTAGAGGTTTCCGATCTGGAACTGGAGGCTTCGGTGGGCGGAGTTGAGGGACGCGACGGCGGTGAGAATGATGAGGGCGGCGGCCAGGATGACCATTGCGCCCAGGGACTTTCCCTTGATGCCCAGCGCGAGGGCACTGATGCGCGATGATTCCTCTTCGAGCATGAGGTCGGGGAACTCGGCGAGGAGCGCGGCCTGGAACTCATAAAGCCGGCGGCGGCATGAGTAGAACTGGAACACGGAGACGAGCATTCCTGATGGGATGACTCCGAGCATGAGGGCGGCGTCCTGTCGCCATGAGAAGCAGTAAGTAAGCTGGATGAGCAGGATGGCGATGGGGGTGCCGATCAGGTAATAGATAATGGACCAGTACATGGAATGATATGGCATCCACACGGATGCGGCCAGGGCTTCGCGGGCAATGCGGCGGCGGTCCTTGGCGGCGCCTCCGTTCTTCATGGCCAGAAAATCCTCGGCCGGCTTCAGGAGCCGGATCACGTGGAAGTAATGGATGAGGATGAAGCTTGCGGACACGCTGAGGAGCAGGGTGAAGGTGACGGGCATGAAGAGCGGGTCGCTCTTGAAATCAACGGCGATGTTGCGGCTGAATGCTCCGAGGATGGCGAAGAGGTAGACGGCCAGGGCGGGCATGACGATGAGATTGGTGAGAGTAATGGCCCATCGGATCCCGGTTCTAAGGGCTTTGGCCTCCTCCTGTCCGGACTTGGGGGTTGGCATCAGGGTCCCCGTTTATTGCTGGTTGAGGATCCAGAGCAGGGTGAACATGCCGATCAGGCCTTCACCGACCACGGCGAGTCCGGCCGCGCCGATGCGGAGCATTTTCTTGCCTCCGAACAAATACCCGAGCACGGCGCCGGCGGCCACGCCCGCGAGAATGCCGCCGAACACCGGCCAGTTTCCGATGAGGAGCCAGTCGTAGCGGTTGGGGTAGATGGTCTTGATCGGGTCGAGCACAGCGGTCAGGATGAAATAGACCGCGGTCATGACCACCACTCCGAAATAATTGGCGGCCTGGACGCGCTCGGGGATGTGGAAGTCCTCCAGGAAATTGGAGACGATGCTGTAGAGGGTCCAGTTGATCATGATCGTGACCAGGATCACGTTGAGCGCGAAAAAGTCGGGCGTGAGCCACTCCCGTATCGTCATTATCCTGCCTCCCTTTTGATGCCGGACCAGACTTTCTCCGGAGCTTTATAACTGAGCTCGATCTTTAACTCCTGCTCCATGTGCGCAAGCAGCCTTGCGCGGAGCGATCCGCGGTCGGCGGTCCCGATGCCGAGCGCGGCGAGCGACGTCACCGGGCGGTCGGCGATGCCGCAGGGCACGATGTGCCTAAACTTTGCGAGGTCCGGGTCGAGGTTGACGGCGAAGCCGTGGGTGGTGATCCCGTCGGCCACCTTGATCCCGACCGCCGCCACCTTGGCGCCTCGAATCCACACCCCGGGATACGCCGGGTCGAGCTCGGCCGGCACGCCCAGGTCCCGGAGCGAGCCCAGCACCACCTCCATCAGCTTGCCCACGTAGCGCTTGACGCCCAGCCGCAGCTCCTTCAAGCTCAGCATCAAATAGCATATCACCTGGCCCGGCCCGTGGTAAGTGGCTTTGCCGCCGCGGTCCACCAGCTCCACCTTGACGCCCTCGGCCCGAAGCTCGGCGTCGCTCGACCTGATGGCCGACCGGCCCTCGTCGCCCTTCAAGGAGTAGCCCAGCGTGATGGTGGGCGGGTGCTCCAGAAAGATGACGTGGCCGGGCACTCCCCCGCCCGCGCTCGCGTCGCGCAATGCATTCATCAGGCCGCGCGCGGCGTCGTACTCCACGAGGCCCAAGTCCGACCAGATCACATGGTAGAGCATCTCGGCGTCCGTTCCGGCCCCATGTTGCTTATTATAGGGACGCGGGCCAAGAAAAATCAAGCCGGGCCATTGCCCGCGGAAGTCACATGGTCTTGGCGCGGTCGAGGTCGCGGACGTGGCGCTCGGCCAGGATGACGGGGAGCTCGATGATCATCTTGGTGCCGCGGGGCTCGTTGTCAACGACACGGATGTACCCGTAATGGTCGGAGATGATGCGCTGGACAATGGTGAGCCCGAGCCCGGAGCCGTGGGGCTTGGTGGAGTAGTAAGGCTCGAAGAGCCGGTCCTTGACGTGGGGCAGGATGCCCTGGCCGGTGTCCCGGATTTCAAGGCGGACGAGCTGGAGCTGCGGGTTGTACATGATCTCGATGAAGACCTGTCCCTCTCCCTCGATGCTGGCGGCGGCGTTATCGAGGAGGTTGATGAGCACGCGCTTCATCTGCTCGCGGTCGAGCTCGAGGGAGGGCAGCCTCGGGTCCTCGATGAACTGGAAGGCGATGTTGGCGTGGGCCTCGCGGTAGAGGGGCAGGACCTCGCGGATGATCTGGTGGAGGTCGGAGGGCTCGGGGGAGGTTGAGGGGAGCCGGGCGAAGAGGGAGAACTCGTTGACCAGGTGTTTCAGCTCCTCGACCTGGGTGATGATGGTGTGGACGCTCTCGGAGAAGATCTTGGCGTCCTCCCCCTGGAGGGTCTCGGCGTAGCGTCGTTCGAGGCGCTGGGCGGAGAGCTGGATGGGGGTGAGCGGGTTCTTGATCTCGTGGGCGATGCGGCGGGCGACCTCTCTCCAGGCCATGGCGCGGTGGGCCCGGATCAGCTCGGTCATGTCGTCAATGACGATGACCATTCCGAGCGGGTTGCCCTTCTCGTCCTTGAGGGGGGACACGGTTATGAGCAGGACCACGGTGCGCTGCTTTCTGACCATGTTGACCTGGCGCTGGACGATCTCCTTGTCCTTGCCGGCCAGCTCGGCGACCAGGGCGCGGTAGACCTCCATGTCCTCGGGTCCGAGCACCTGGGACAGGGGCCGGCCCATGACCTCGTTGGCCGCGCTCTTCCCCAACATGCGCAGGGCGGCGGTGTTGACGGTGGAGACGTTTTCCTCGCGGTCCACGGAGATGACCCCGGCGGCGACCTGGGCCAGGACGGTCTCCATGTAGCGGCGCCGCTGTTCGAGCTCGAGGTTGGACTTGGCCAGGTTCTGGTAGGTCTCCTGCAGCTCGGCGCGGCTCTTTCCGAGGTCGCCGGTCATTTTATTGAAGGAGCGGACCAGGGTGGAGATCTCGTCGTCGCCCTCGGCGGCGACCTCGATCCGGTAGTCGAGGTTTCCGGAGCTGACCATGGCGGTGCCCTCGGCCAGGAGCTGGATGGGCTCGGTGATGCCCTTGGCCATGTAGAAGCCGAACCAGATGGCGAGGAAGATGACGATGAGGGTCACCATGACGAGGAGGATGAAGTACGAGGCCTTGACCGGGAGTTCGAGCCGGGCCAGGGTCTCGTAGTCGCGGATCACGTCCTTGGAATCGTCGGCGATGGAGAGCTCCTTCCACTGCCGCTCCGGGATCCAGCTGATGTAACGGCCGGCCGCGGCCACTCCCGCGATCTCCTTGCTGTCCGTGCCCCGGCGAGGGACCGGATAAAACGCGTAAATGACGGCGCCGTCCCCCACCGACACCGGAGGGTTAAAGCCCTGCTCGCCGGAGAGCGCCTTCTCGATGTCCGCGGCCGGGACCTCCGGGAGCTTCAAGCCCGGGGCGTCGGTGCGGACCACCGCTCTTCCCGACTTGTCGAACACCGCCACCAAGGCCAGGTTGTACTCGCGGCGCTTGTATTCGAGGAAGTGGGAGAGCTGCTCGCTCATGGAGGGCGGGCTGGGGGATGATCCGGTCGGGCCCATGTCCAGGGCGCTTTCGGTGGAGATTCCCAGGTTCGCGTCGGCCGCTTGCCGGCCCGGTTTGGGGACCGTGGTGTCCTCGCCGGTGAGCGCGCTGATCCATCCCTGCTCCAGGATGGCGCGGGAGATTTCCTGGGCAAAGTGGAGCGCGTCCTCGCCGTCCGCCTCGTACTTGCCCTCGACGATCTCGCGGGCGGCCTCGCTGATGCGGGCGGAGGCCTGGATCACGTCCTTGGACGAGCTCACCATGTTGGCCACGTGCGGCGAGTAGAGCCGCTCGATGGAGGTGTTGAGAATGAAGGTGGACAGGAAAAAAAGCACGGCGGCCGGGCCCAGGGTGAGCGACATGAAAACCATAATCAGCCGGATGCGGATCTTCGAGCCGAGCACGCCGCGGCGGCGCTCCAGGACGAACTTGGCCACGTTACGCACGATCAGGAACACCAGCACCAGGATCAGGACCACCAGCAGCGCCCAGACCGCGAAGTTGAAGAAATAGATGACGAACGGCTGCATCAGGGTGCTCTGCTCGGCGAAACGGGAGAGGTGAATGGCGAGGTAGAGGAGTCCGGTGACGAGCAGGGCCGCGGCCACGATGCCGACCCGCTCGCGGCGGCGGCGGCGCAGGTCACGCAGGGCCGCGTCCTGGATCTGTTCGTGCCGGCTCGACTGCGGGCTCATAACCGGAATGTTAACATACGCCGCTCAGCGTAACAACAGCAATGAGCCGCGGCGAGCGAGGCCTGGGGCGTCGAGCTTGAAGCTTGGAGCAACGGACGATGCGTATGCCGCGCCTCTCGAACCACGCCTTTAGCCCCAAGCCCCAAGCCCCCAGCAGGAGAGTGCGCAAAAATCAGGGCGGTACGTTCGGATCTCAACAAACGAGGACAAGCAGAAGTATGGATTGAAGGTTCAAGTTTCAGCTATTCAGGAGTATTGCGCGAAGTCCCGGGACGGCGGAACCTTCCCCCAACGCCGGCGCAACGCGCTTTGGAGTGCGCCGGCTCGACGGCGCTTTTCTTCGGGGCGGCTTGACGCCCCCTCTTCCTCTTCAATTCACCCGGGTCCAAGCTTGGAATATTGAAAAGAACCGGGGGCCGGCTGAATCTGAGTCCAATAATGGATTGACGTCTGCGATAATGGTCCGAGTCAAGCCCCGGACCGGAAAGCGACGTCAAGCCATCGCACTCCAAAGCCCCAACGGGGCCTCCTTAACAGAGCCCAGGGTTGGACGTCCACGGCATCCCCTGGGGAAGAGAGGCACCACCATAGTGTTCGCTGGAAAAAATATTTATTCTCCGCCGCCGCGCCGGCAAGCGGACAGAGGGAAAAGAAGAGAACCACAAAGACCCAAAGGACAATGTTAAATGTTAAGACCTGACCCCGTCTGCGTTTGACCCCGTCTGCGTTTGACCCCGTCTGCGTTTTGACCCCGTCTGCGTTTGTCTCCAGAATTACGGCAATATGGCGCCGGGATTGAAAGGGTCCGGCGGTTCATAAAGGAAAAGCCATACCCGGTTAACCCACATACTGCCTCCGGCATGAGTTGAGAACCGGAAATCAAAACCGTTACAGCGGTTGGCGAATTTTCCGTCCGTGATGTGCCATCCATGAAATTTCCACGTATTGGTGTTCGTTAACTCCAGCATGGGAAAGGCCCCATCATGAGCTCCCCGGAACGCTCCGTCCACGGGCCCTGCGCCATTGCCGTCATACTGGCAGTTTATCCGGGTCCCGCTGTCGAAATATTCCATGACGATCCAGACCTCATTATTGCCGCTACGCAGAAATTCATCATCAATCCCAAAATACATGTGGTTATCACCGGACCCGTCATAGGGGAAAGGTAATTTCCTGCAATCAACGCCTGATTTAACGTCCGGTTCGGTGATCCCATCACCGCTGTTCGGCGCCAGAGTCAGAAGCAAAGCTTGATCCTTTTTCCCGAGGTCGATCCAGATAAAATTTTTCCCCTCTTTGGGCTCAATCCTCTCCTGAACCTTTTCCCCCTCCCCGCTCGGCCCGGCAGCCTGGTCCTTCCCGCCATTACACTGGCATTTATCCAGGGCAATGCTGCCATAGTTGCCTAAAGAGGTTGTTTGAACGCCGGGCTCCTTCATTCCCCGCTTGTAGAATTTCAGGCAACACCCGGAATCAGTTTTATCCAGATGAAAATACGCAGTGTAGCGTATTCCGTCACGATAATATTCCTTTTGAATTTCACCCGTATTAAAAATAACTTTATAATCATCAGCTCCAATATCATATTGCATATCCATTTGCTGACTGAAGGCGCGAAGGCTTTCCTGAAGGTCATGGCCGCATTCGGCGTTTTTGGAGCTCTCCCGCAAGCTGTCGCCTCCAAAGTTCAGAAAAGGCATTCCAATTACAATGATTATCCCGCCTAACGCGCCCAGCGCGGGAACGATAGTCCAAACATTTCTTTGCAAAAAGCCGCCGACATTGATAAATATATTTTTTATCAGGCGGATGGTCAGGCGGATGGGGCGGCGGATGGGGTCAGGTCTTAACATTTAACATTAGCCTCCTTGTTTGGTCATGGAGGGGCTTTTCGGATTGGAGATTGTGTTCGAAGCGTTTGGCCCCCATGGTGACGGCGGCGCCGGTGATGTTGAAGATTGCCGCGACCTCTCCCGGCCTGATCCCGAGGTTCCGGGTCAGGTGCCAGTATGCGGCGAGGCGGGCGGGGCCGTTGCGGCGGGTGGAGAGGATTTGCGGGACGTCGGTTGCGAAGGCGTCGGCGACCTGGGCCAGGCCGGCGGCGAGGCCGGGCCGGGGTGATGCCAATTTGAATTCGGGGACCGCGGATTTATTGCCGCGCGGCGGATGGCGCGGGGCGAGCGTCCGCATTTCTTCCCGCGCCGCCTCCTGCATCGCGGCCTGAAAATTCTTCCAGTATGAGCGGCGCTCCGCGGACCGGGCCGTGAGGTCGGCGGCGTATCTTTTACGGCGGGCGGCGGGGGTTGCGCCGTAGTCTGCGATCACGTCATCGGGCCGGAGCCAGTCGTGGAGCGGTCGGGCGCGGGCGTAGTCGCGGAAGCTGGACCACTCGTAGTCGGCGGGATGCGTGACGATGCCGGCGCGGACGGGGTTGAGGTGGATGTAGATGGAGAGCACGCTCCAGTGGGCGGTGTCGCTGACGAGCATGGCCTTGTACCGGCCCTGGAAGACGTGGCCGGAGCGGCGATGGCGGCGGTTCATGCGGATGGTGTAGGTGGCGTTGAGCCAGTGCATGGCGCGGGTGAGGTTGGCGTCGGGGGTGCGGAAGAAGAGGTGGTAGTGGTTGGTCATGAGGCAGAAGGCGAAGATTTTCAGGTTGAAGCGGAGACCGGCGGCGGCGAGGAGGGCGAGGAAGTCGCGGCGGTCGGCGTCGCCCTGGAAGACGGCGGCGCGGTTGTTGCCGCGGGCGGTCACGTGGTAGACCGCCTCGGGGAATTCTATCCTCCATGGCCGGGCCATGCCCGGAATCTTACAACCCCCCGGGAGCGAAGTCAAGGTCGAATGTTAAATGTTAAGACCTGACCCCGCCTTACACCTTTCTTACAATTACTCGGCTTTCTTCTCCTCCCAGGTGTCGAGCAGGGCCTTGTAAAAGAGGTCTTCGTTGTCATCGGTCTTTATCTCGCACTTGAGGAAGCGGTGGTCCTCGGCCTTGACGGTGATGGTAAAGGCCAGGAAGGCCTCTCCGCTCTCGATGTCCTCCACGTCCTCCCATGGGACCTGGTCGTTTCGTTCTCCTTCCAGGTAAGAGACGATCTTCCGGTCGGTGAAGAAGCACAGGTCCTCGTTGGTGAGGTAGAGGGTGTTGTCGTAAAAGTAGATGACGTTCTCGTCCGCGGCCAGCAGGTCGTGCGAGTAGAGGTACTCGGTGATCTCGGGGGTGAGCTTGTCGCCGTGGATGGCGCCGTAGTCGGGCAGGGTCATGGCCCAGATGAACAGGGCCGCCACGGCGACGCCGATCAAGGTGAGGCATCCGCATCCGGTGAAGATCATGATCTTTGCGGTGGAGGGTCCCTTGCCGGGGGCCTGGCCCAGGGGCCCTTGCTGGTAAAATTGGCCGTACGGGTCAGCGGGTGGCGGGAAATAGTCGCCGGGCGGGGGCCCGGCCGGGGCATTCGGGGCAGGGGCGCCGGGGTCAAAGCCGGCTCTGGGGCCGGGCCGCTGCCTTTTCTGGTTAATTTTCATCATCTGCTCCTCGGGTCGCCGTGGCCGGGAAGACGTATACCATGTTCCGGTCGGTGAGCTTGCGATTCAGAAGACGGGGCGCCATTCCCAGATCCTCGCCGCGGGTGATGTGGTTCCATTCCAGGCAGTCGGGGCAGTCGGCCATGAAGAAATTATACATGAAGCCGCCCTCGTAAACCCTGACCAGGCCATAGCCCACCGGGTACTCCTTGACCGAGGGGACCTCGATATAGGGCAGGCCGCCGGTGACCCCGGGCACGGTGGTGAACTTGGCCCGGTGGCTGTGGCCGTTGAACACGCCGACGACCTGCGGGTTCTTCGCGAAGATGCGGAGCAGGCGGGCGCGGGCTTTTTTGTCCACGTCCGCCCAGAAAGCCCCCACCGTATGGTGCTCGAAAATGAAGGTGGGCGCATCGCGGCTCGCGGCCAGGTCGGCTTCGAGCCAGCCCAACTCTTGTTCCGGGACCTCCATCCAGCCGTCGGCCAGGCGGTTGTCGTCGAGGAAAATGAAGTGGAAGCCCTTGTGGTCAACGCTGTACCATGAGGACTCAAGTCCGAAGGTCTCGAGGAAATAGTCCGCCGGATAATCTCCCACCCGGTCGTGGTTGCCGCGGGTGACGTAATAGGGCATGTCGAGGCGGTCGAGGTAGGACTTGGCAATCCGGAATTCGTCCGGGGTGAACCACGAGGTCAGGTCGCCGTTGATCACGCACAGGTCGGCCTGGGCGCGGTTGATGGCGCTGATGCTGGAGCGCAGGGTGAACGACCAGTAATTGTCCACGGGATTTTTCCAGGTGAAGCCCGGGGTGAGCGGCGGGATCCCGGGCACGGGCAGGAAGAAGACGCCGGCGATGTCCTCGCCCGCGTGGAGGTCGTTCATCACGGCGAAGGTGAAGAGCTCCCGTCCGGGCGGCGGGCAAAGGGTGGTGACGGAGCGCGGCGGGAGATAAGGCCGGGGCCACTGCTCATCACCCATCCGGATGCGGTAATAATACGTGACGCCGGGAGCCAGGCCGGTAACGGAAAGATAGTGGAAGCGGGTGCGCGGACCGGTTGCGGAGGCGGTCATGGCGAGCGAGCGCGGATCGGTCCCGTAACTCACGGCGCCGGCCACGGGCCAGGCGGTGGTCCAGGTAAGGGCGAAGCCCGTGTCCGTGACCGTCACCGGATTCACCTCGCTCAGCGAGGGCGCGGCCGTGACCAGGAACGCGCTCAATAATAATTTGGAAACCATGCGGCCAGATCCACCTGAAGGGAAGCTGGGTATTATAAAAGAACATCGCGGAAGAATTGTCAATCCCGGAAAGGAGCGGGCGGGGGCGCCCGCTCCCCTTTGTCAACAGTCGCGGGGCCGGCTGCTCATCCTTGTCAATCTTGGCGGCGGCGCATGCTGAAAGGAAAATAATGTGGGAGGCCGGCTCCCACGGGCGACCCGGCCACACTCGAGCATCAAGAGTCGCCGGCCGAAGGCTGCCTCCCGCGCACGGGGACGGCGGGGGATTAATCGCGCCTGGGAGCGCGGCCGAGGCGTTCCAGCGCGATGACGTGGATCCTTTTGCAGCGGCGGCACTTGATTTCGATGGCCTCGGCCGAGACCTTGCACAGCAGATTGCCGCATTCGCAGCGCTCGTCGCGCAGGCCCTTTTCATCAACCCCCAGATTTTTCTCATTCATATCGGTCCATCCCATGGCACGGAATAATCGCATATCGGGGCCTTGCCAAAGGCCGCGGCGCTTTGGAACAGGTTTTACCGGTTGCTGATCTCGGGACTGCCTGGCCTGAAGTGCTTGGTGTTGGAACTCTCCTACCCTTTTGTCCTTTCTCAATTTTGCAAAATACCATATTTTGAAAAATTCTTCAAGAAAAAAAATCTAAAAGACATTGGTTGCAAGGCAAGTAGCTGTTATCGCTAATAAATTTTATACGCTCCGATGGCCTGATTGAAATAAAAATCATTTCGGCAGTAACCGGCGGGGCGAACTCGCGAAGCTGGATTTGTTTTTCTGTCCGGTTCTGTGCCCTCGAGAGTGGATCATCCTCGGGCGGGGTTTAAGAATTTACACGGATGAACACGGATGCGACGGATGTCACGGATCAGAGAATGGCGGGAAACTTCCCAATCCGTGAGATCAGTTTCCATCCGTAAGCCTGGGAAAAGAGCACTGATCTCGATGACTTGAAGGGGCGCGATTCAACTTGACGCCGACGGATGGGATACGGATCGCACTGATCTCCTGGTCCGATCCGTGAAATCCGTTCAAATCCGTTCCATCCGTGTAAAACTCTTAGCGGTTCATGCTGCAAGTATCATCCACTTTAAAATGCACGGAGCCTTCTGTCCTTTTCGCTTCAAGTTTTCGGAACTCCGCAAATGGCGGGAATGTGAGCAGCCGCAGGTGACTGCTGGGTCAGAACTTCAGTTTTTTTCAGAGAATTCGGAGACGGGATTAACAGGATTTACAGGATTTTCGGAATACGCCTTTTGTTTCTTTTCATCCTGTAAATCCTGTTAATCCCGTCTCGAAAAATTTTCACGATCTCCGGGCGTCGGCTCGCCGGATGAGGAAAGGATCATCTGGTCCCCCTTCGGGGAAATATTTTTGGCGGTGAATTTTTGGCGGCGGGCCAAAGTCAAGATATAATTCAAGGCGGGCCGGCGGCGGCCGGAAGAAGGATAAGGAGGCAAGCCATGGGAGAGGTTGAGGACCGGATCAAGGCGCGGGGGATCGAGCTGCCACCGGCGCCGGCGCCGATGGGGGCGTACGTGGCGGCGGTGACGGCGGGGCCGCTGGTGTTCGTTTCGGGCCAGCTTCCGCGCTTTGGCGACGAGATGCGTTATGCGGGCAAGGTTGACTCGGAGGTTTCGGTGGAGCGGGCGCGGGAGGCGGCCCGGCTGGCGGCGCTGAACGCGGTGGCGGTTCTGAAGGCCGCGGTGGGTGACCTGGACCGGGTGAAAAGGATCGTGAAGCTTACGGGGAGCGTGGCGTCGAGCCCTGGTTTCACGGGCCAGCCGCAGGTGGTGAACGGGGCCTCGGAGGTAATGGTGGAGATTTTCGGGGACGCGGGCCGGCACGCTCGGATGGCGGTGGGGGTGGCGGAGCTTCCGGGCCGGGCGAGCGTGGGGATCGAGATCATCGCCGAGATCGGTCCGGAGGTCAAGCCGGCGCCATGAGCGATTTTCCTTGTCCCTTGCTCCTCGGCCATCGCGGGGCGGCCGGGGAAGCGCCGGAGAACACCTGGCCGGCGTTCGAGAAGGCCCGGGAGAGCGGCGCGCACGGCTTCGAGATTGACGTTCTGCTCACGCGCGACCGCATCCCGGTGTGCGCGCATGACCTGACGCTGCACCGGATCGCGGGCGGGCACGGCGCCATCCAGTCCATGAACTTCGCGGAGCTCTCGCGGCTGGACGCGGGCAGCCACTTTCACGCGCGGTTCGCGGGCGAGCGCATCCCCGTGCTGGCCGAGGTCCTCGATCGCTTCGGCGGCCAGATGATCCTGGACATCGAGATCAAGGGTCTGAACCCTTTGAACGAGGGGATCGAGGAGGTGGTGCTGAAGCTGGTCCGGGAGCGGGGTTTGCTGGACCGGGTGATCATTTCGAGTTTTAATCCGTTGATGCTGCGGCGGGTGAAGATTCTGGAGCCGGGGGTGAGGACGGGCTCGAACTACATCGCGGACCGGATCCGGGAGCTTCGGCGGGTGTGGTTCGCTCCTTTATTGAAGCCGTACTCGAAGCACCCGCAGCCGGGGCAGGTGGACGGGGAATACATGCGGCGGCAGCAAAAGCGCGGGATCAAGGTGATCCCGTGGGGCGTGAACGAGCCGGAGGAGATCAAGCGGCTGCTCGAGCTGAAGGTTGACGGCATCATCTCGGACTTTCCGGGCCGGCTCGTGGAGCTGGCGAGGGCGCGTGAGGCATAAGAGGAACGCCCAGCCGCCAAGGCCGCCAAGATGAATCAAGAATGCTCTCCCCGCCCGCTTTACATTTCCCTGCCCATTAACTAGAATCAGCATTAAGGGTATGGCGAGGGGATCGGCGATAGCGCGGGAGGCCGAGGACCGGCTGTTTTTTTTGGTCCACGGGGTCCCGGTGGCCCTGAATTGCGATCACGGGGAGGCGCGGGAGCGGATCCGGGACCATCTCAAGGTCTATGCGGCGCCGGTCCTGCCCGGCGGCGGGGCCGGGATTGCCATCGAGATCGTTTCCGGCGACGTTATGTATCCGGTCCCGCTTCACGCCAAGCGGGTGCTGCTTTACGATTCCATCCGGTGTTATTACCTCTCGGGCCGGATGTATTTCACGGACTATTTCTCGACGCTCACGGTGGAGCCGGGGGGCCGCGCGGTGCGCGGCAACCTGAGCCCGGCGACGGTCAAGGACTACGGTCTCAACTCCTTCGTGGCCATGCTCTTCACGCTCACGTTATTCGAGGCGCTCCGGTGGCACGGGCTGTACTATCTGCACGCCTCGGCGCTCGCGGGTCCGGACGGGACGGGCTACGTGCTCAGCGGGAACGCGGGTTCGGGCAAGACCAGTTTGACGCTGGCGCTGATCCAGTCGGGCTTCAAGTTCCTGTCCGACGACACGATCTTCCTGCGTCTTCGCGGGGATCGGGACGTTGAGGCTCTGGGGTTCGCGCGGGATTTCCATCTGCCCTCCGACCTGGTCGAGGACCACGAGCGTTTACGGGAGTACCGGGACCTTCCCGATTTCGGTGCGCGGCGCGGCCGGAAGCTCCTGCCTCCGGACCGGTGCTTTCCCGGGATGCGGCTTGACGGGCTCTTGAATCCGCGTGTAATATTGTTTCCTTGTATCCGGGATCGAGACTCGGGTATGGAACCGCTGTCCATGTCCCAGGCATTAAACATTCTATTGCCGCAAAGTCTATCGGTGATGTTCAACCCGGCGACCGCGGCCGCGCATCTGGAGGCTTTAAAGCGGATGGCGCGGCACGGCCGGGGCTTCCGCCTGTTCACGGGGCCGGAGGTCAAGGGAGACCCGGCGCTCGCCCGCTCTCTGGTGGAACGGGCGCGGGACCTGGCATTGGACCGGGCGGAGGCGGGGCAATGAACCGGGTCACCTTCGAGATCACCAACCGCTGCAATCTGCATTGCCGGCACTGCCTGCGCGATGATTCGGAGCGGAACCGGGACTTTCCGATCGCGCTGGCGGAGCGCATCCTTCGCCAGTCCAAGGAGGCCTACGGGGTCCAGAACGCGGGCATCACCGGCGGCGAGCCGCTGCTTTACCCTCACCTTGGCCGGCTCCTCGACCTGCTCGCCGAGCATGACTACATCTTCTCCCTGGTCACCAACGGCCACCTGATTCCCAAGCGCCTTGGCCTGCTCAAGCGGCCGGACGTGAAGTGCCGCATCGAGCACGTGGCGGTGAGCCTGGACGGGTACGAGGCGGAGCTGCACGACCTGATCCGGGGCGAGGGCTCGTTCAAAAAGGTCATGCAGGCCATCGTCATGCTCAAGGGGGCGGGGATCCCGGTGGTGGTCAAGTACACCATCGGGCGGCACAACCTGGACTCCCTGGAGCAGGCGGCGCTGAGCCTGTCCCACCTGGAACTCAAGCGGATCGAGTTCTCGCTCACGCTGCCCACGCCCGACAACGTGGCCGCGGGCCTGATCCCGGAACCCGCGGATTATCGGAGGGCCGAGTCGGCGGTGTACCGGATGGCCAGCGAGCTCAAGACCCCCATCGCCATGAACGCGGGCACCTACGTCAAGCAGAGCCTCTATACCTGCTCGTCGCTCACCATGATGGACCTGTACGTGGACGTGAAGGGCCGGCTCTGCGTCTGCTGCATGCTCCCCGGCTTCCGGGCCCGGAGCGTAAAGCACCCGGAGCCGGAGGTCGTCGCCGACCTCAATAAGATGGACCTGTGGGACGCCCAGAAAAAACTTATCAACGTGATCAGCGCCTTCCAGAAAAAACGGCTGGGCCGCATCGGCAAGGGCGACCTCGGAGAGACCGACCATTTCCAGTGTCTGGCCTGCGCCCGTTATTTCAAGAAGATGGAATGGCTCGACGCCCTTCCCGACAACCCCTGGAGCAGGTCCGGGAAGAAGAAGGGGTCCTGAGATGAAAAGCAAAACAGGGCGCTTAGCTACGGTTTTACTTGCCTGCTTGCTGGTATTGTTGGGTTCCTGCTTGGACGACGGCTCGGGGGATGGCGGGTCGCCGTTTTTCCCGCCCCCCCCATCGGACCCGGTCCCCATTGTCATCACCGTCACCCCCGATGCCGGCGGATTCCTCGGACAGGCAACACCGTCCAACAGCAGCCGGCCATGGTGGTATCCCGGGGTGGACGCCTATCTCGTCAACAACCGCATCAGGCTCACCAACGTGGCCGTAAGCCCGGACGGGTCGCGGGTCGCCTTTAACATCGAGGCCACCGCCGGCGACGCCCTGGACATGGCATGGTTCAAATTATGGACCAGCGCCGGGACGTTGCTGGCCGCCGGACCCACCGTGGTCAACGGGAGGGGAGAAAATATCTTCGTGGCCGGGCCGCTGGTTCCCGGGACTCCGTCGCCAATGACCGTAAAGCTCACTCCGGCCGGCCCCGACGGATATAAACTCTATTTCCACTTCTTCATGATCGGCGAGCGCATCGCCTTCATGTCCGACCGCGCCAATCCCGGGGCGGGCAAGCCCAAGGAAATATTCACGGTCCGGCCCGACGGCGCCGACGCCCAGGCCGTGACCAGCGGCTCAATCTACGACAACGTGAGCCCGGTCTGGTCGCCGGGCCGCGAATGGATCGCCTTCGAGCGCTTCGCGGACGTGGTCATGTGCGGAAGCACGGTGGCCACGCGGCTCCAGGTGTTCGCGGCCCATCCGGACGGGTCGAACCTCACGCGCTTGTCGCGGGGCATGTCGTTCGCCTCCGACGTGAGCTTCAACCCCTCCGGCCGCTTGCTGGCCTACGACTGCCAGCCCGAGTGCCAGCCGGGCACCACTACGGACATCTGCCTCTACGATCTCGCGGCCGGAACACAGAAGATGCTGTTCAACGGACACAACTACGGTTTTGTAGGCGACCAGCTCTTGATCCCCAGATGGTCGCCGGACGGAAAATACATGATCATGCGGGGCAACCGGGCTTCCGACGGCGTGGTGCAATGGGTGTACTCGGATATGGACCCGGCGACCGGCGACTCGCTCAGCTCTCCCGTGGTCTTCATCCGGGGCAACAAGGGCGCGCTCAAGCCCGACGGGAAGTATTACCGGCTCGTGCCGTGGGACTTCGGGTGGGGGCCGGACTCGCGGCACGTGGTCGTCAACACCGAGCTCCGGCAGTGGGACGGCGACGTCTCCTGGCCCCCGGTGTTCAGCGGACTGGCCATTTTCGATTTCGCGGAGCTGAGCGGCGACACCACGCTGCCCGACGTGCCGGACATAACCAGGGTGGTGGACACCGCGGCCGGAAACCCCAACTTCCCCTGCTTCAGCGCGGACGGTTCCCGGCTATTTTATGACCGGTTCCACAACTCGGCCTGGACCGACCTGCAGTACACCCCGATCAGCGATTACGCGCCCACGGTGTTCAACCAGAGGATCAGCTTCCTCGCGGACGGCCATTATAACCGGACGCCGGCGCTCATGCCCCCGGTATTGTCCGAGTTCTTCCCGCTGATCCCGTGAGGAATTGAAAGGTGCAGAAGAAGAATATCATCATCTCCGCGTTCGCCGTCGCCGGCATGGCGGCGTCCATCTACGTGGAGCTGCGGTTGTCGTCGTACCTCGCGAAGCTGCCAAGCGGCGAGGACAGGGACTATCTGCAGGCGCTGCCCATAATTTTTTGTTTGATTTGCATCCTGGTGCTGCTCAACCCGGGAAAATATCGGCGGCTTTTGAAGTGGGCTTGGGAGCTTCTGGGCAAGGCTCGGGCGTCGTGGGCTTGGTACCGGGAGAACGTCCGCACCTTCGGCCAGTCCTTTCTATTCTGCCGCGTGGCGCTGTGGAGCGCGGTGCTGGTCCCTTATAATTACAAGCACAACTCCATGCCCGGCTTCCTCAAGGCCATCACTCCCTCCACCTGGCCCCATACGACCATTCCCCCGGAAGCGGAATGGGAAAAATGGCGCATCAACAGGGGCGACCGCATTTTCGAAATACCAGTTATGCCGGAATTAGAGGAGAAGATGCGGCGCATCAACGGTTACATCGTGGCCATTCTCAACCAATACCCGAGCCAGCGCAACCACATGTGCTTTCGGCGCTCGCTGGTGCTCTACCATTTCCTCCGGGCCTACGGCGTGCCGGCGCGGTGGTTTCTGGGAGTGAGGAAGCTTGACGCCGACGAGGACCTCCCGGCTTCCGGCACGTTCCCGGGGATCCGCTCTCCCGGCGGAAGCAATGGCCGCTACATCGGGCATGCCTGGGTCGAGATCAACGGCAGGCATTACATGGACGAGATGGACGGGCTGCGCACCTATAAGGTCAATTTCACCTTTCCGGACGAAAAGACCTATGCCGAGGAAGTGCGCAGGGTCTATGTCAAAGTGAAGTTCGAAGACCTGCACCTTCCCCGCCTGACCGACCTGGGCGGTGATGGAGAGGCATGGTTCGAATAGGGGGTTCCGCCATTACTCCTCGAGCCTCACGCGGCCGGGATGCCAAGGATGACCATACCTGATTTCTTTATCGTGGGCGCGCCGCGCTGCGGGACCACCTCACTCAATGCCTGGCTCGGGCGGCATCCGGAGATTTACATCCCCCCGGTCAAGGAGATGCACTTTTTCGGCGCGGACCTCAAATCGGCCTCGGCCTATCACCAGGACCGGGAGAAATACCTGGAGCAATTCCGGGCGGCGGCCGGCCAGAAGCGCTGCGGCGAGGCCTCGGTATGGTATCTGTATTCCGAGTCGGCGCCGCGGGAGATGCTGGAGTTCAACCCGGCCTCCCGGGCCATCATCATGCTCCGGAACCCGGTGGACATGATCTTTTCCCTGCACGCCAAGCTCCTGCTGATCGGCGACGAGACCATCCGCGATTTCCGCGCGGCGCTGGGCGCGGAGCAAGAAAGGAAACGGCCCCGGCTCCGGCCCGACGGGACCACGCCGGTGGCCCCCGTGTTCTACCGCGAGACCGTGAAATTCACGCGCCACGTGAAAAGGTGGCAAGACGTTCTGGGGCAAGACCGGGTCCACATCATAATTTACGATGACCTGGCCCGTGACCCCGCGCTCACCTACAAAAACGTGCTCCGGTTCCTCGAAGTCCGCGACGACTTCGCGCCCGAGCTCAAGGCGGTAAACGTGCGCAAGCGGCCACGGAGCCTCAGCCTGCACCGCTTTCTACAAAGCCCGCCGCCGCTGGCGTGGAAGCTTAGGCGGCTCCTGGTCCCCAAGGGCTGGCACCCGGGACGGACCGCGATGCGTCTGAACACGCCGAGCGAGACGCGCCCGGAGATCGAGGAGGACTTGCTGCGGTCCCTCCAGCGCGAATTTTTGCCGGAGGTCGAGGAATTGAGCGCGCTTTTAGACCGTGACTTGACTCATTGGTGCGCGGAGAGGTAGAACCGGTTTCATAACCATTTCAAGAATAAGAAACAAGGATATTAAGGATAATCAGGATAAGAAAAGTCCCGGATTTATCCTTGAAATCCTTAACATCCTTGTTCCTGATCTTCTTGTTGGGGATGCTTGGGAGGGTTATGAAACCAGCTCCAGGGACTGAGCGTTTACAATTGGAGTGGGGATGGAGATCTCGGAACGGATGCGGCTGATCGAAAAGGAGCTGGACGCGCGGTTCGGGGCGCGGGGTCCGGCGGTTTTTTTCCGGTCGCCGGGCCGGGTTGACGTGATGGGCTCGCACACTGACTATAACGAGGGCTTGATCCTGGCGTGCACGGTGGACAAGGACATCCTGGCGGGCGCGCGGGCGCGGGAGGGCGGGGTTCTCAACCTGTACTCGCTCAACACCGGGCTGGAGGTCCGGGTTCACAAGGACAAGCTGGCCAATGACCCGGAGCACGGCTGGGCCAATTACGCCAAGGGCGTGATCCGGGAGCTGCTCGATCTCAAGGTCGGTCTTTCCGGGCTTGACCTGGTGGTCCACGGCGAGATCCCGGTGGGCGGCAACCTGTCCAGCTCGGCGGCCTTGGAGGCGGTGACGTGCGAGGCGGCGCTGGGGGTGACGGACACGGAGCTGCCGCCGTGGGAGCGGGTCCAGCTCTGTTTGCGGGCGGAGAACCTCTTCGTGGGCCTGCCCTGCGGGATCATGGACCAGTTCACGGTGTTCATGGGGAGCGAGAAAAAGGCCCTGCTCCTCGACTGCCGCAGCCTGGACTTCGAGACGGTCCCGTTCGCGGCGGGCGCGGTGCTCATGGTGATAGACTCGGGGCTGGGGCGGGCGCTGGTGGCCGGGAAATACCAGGAGCGGGTCCGGGAGTGCACCGAGGCCGTCAAGGTCCTGAGAAAGAGCCGCCAGGACATCAAGGCGCTCCGGGACGCGTCCCTGGCCGACCTGGAAGAATCGAGGGAGGCGCTGGGCCATACCCTGTACCGCCGGGCCCGGCACGTGGTGACGGAGAACCAGCGCGTGCGCCAAGCGGGCGAGGCCATGAAGTCCGGAGACATGCCCGCGCTGGGCCGGATCATGGAGCAGGGATATGAGAGCTCGCGCGGCGACTATGAGAACTCCATCCCCGAGCTCGACGCCCTCCACGACCTCGCCGCCGCCCTGCCGGGGGTGTACGGCGTGCGGATCTGCGGGGCCGGCTGGGGCGGGTGCCTGCTGGCGCTGGTGGAGAGGGACCGCGCACCCGAATTCCGGGCCGAAGTCCTGAGACGATACAGCGAACAGACCGGCCGACCGGCCCAGGCCTGGGCCGTGGAACCATCGGCCGGGGCCGGGCCGATGGGTCCGGAATAGCATCCGCGCCAGGCTGATTTCCAAGCCTCTTTTTAAGCACGAAAAAGCTGGGAATTTAAAGGTTTTTCGGTTTTTTTCGCGAGCCCGCGCCCGGCACTTTCCTGATCGGTATAACTCCCTGATAAATAACGATAAAATAATTCATTCCCTTGCATTTTTCTCTTGCAAAAAAGGGCGTTTGATGATACCCTTATGATATAAGCGGATGATGTCCTTTTTTCCGTGAATTTCCCGCTCGGATCCGGATAAAATCAGGAGGAAATTGTTAAGTGGCGGACGAAACCAAGAAGTATGATGCGGAGTCAATCAAGGTGCTGGAGGGCCTGGCCGCGGTGCGCAAGCGGCCGGGCATGTACATCGGCGACACCTCGGTGCGCGGTTTCCACCACCTGGTGTTCGAGGTGGTGGACAACTCGGTGGACGAGTCCATCAACGGCTATTGCGACAAGATAGACGTCACCATTCACGTTGACGACAGCGTGACCGTTGACGACAACGGGCGCGGCATCCCGGTGGACAAGCACCAGACGGTGAAGGGCAAGACGGCGCTGGAAGTGGTCATGACCATGCTGCACGCGGGCGGGAAGTTCGACAAGGACAGCTACAAGGTGTCGGGCGGGCTGCACGGGGTGGGCGTGTCGGTGGTGAACGCGCTGGCGGAGACCTTGGAGGTCCAGGTCAAGCGCGACGGCAACGTTTACAAGCAGGTGTACTCTCGGGGCAATCCGATCAGCAAGCTCGAGATCATCGGCAAGACCAAGCGCACCGGCACCACCGTGACCTTCAAGCCGGACTCGGAGATTTTCGAGGTCTCCGATTTCCATTACGACATTGTGGCCCGGCGGCTGCGGGAGCTCGCGTTCCTGAACGGCGGGCTCAAGATCTCGCTCACCGACGAGCGCGGCGACGGCAAGCAGGAGGAATTTTTTTACAAGGGCGGGATCGTGTCGTTCGTCGAGTACCTGAACCAGGCCAAGGAGGTGTTGCACAAGAAGCCCATCTATTTCTCGGTGCAGCGCGAGGGCATCGAGCTCGAGATCGCGATGCAGTACAACGACGGGTACTCGGAGCAGCTCTATTCGTACGCCAACTTCATCAACACCATCGAGGGGGGCACGCACGAGATCGGGTTCAAGGCGGCGCTGACCCGGACGCTCAACAACTACGCCTCGCAGAACAACCTGATGAAGCAATTGAAGCAGAACCTGGGCGGCGAGGACGTGCGGGAGGGGCTGACCGCGGTGATCTCGGTCAAGATCGCGGAGCCGCAGTTCGAGGGGCAGACCAAGACCAAGCTGGGGAACTCGGAGGTCAAGGGCCTGGTGGAGGCCATGGTCAACGAGAAGCTGGGGTCCTACCTGGAAGAGAACCCGGCGGTGGCCAAGAAGGTCATCATGAAGTCGGTGGACGCGCTCCGGGCGCGGGAGGCGGCCCGAAAGGCGCGGGACCTGGCGCGACGCAAGACGGCCCTGGAGTCGGGGTCGTTGCCGGGCAAGCTGGCGGACTGCCAGGAGCGCGACCCGCGGTTCTCGGAGCTGTTTTTGGTGGAGGGCGACTCGGCCGGCGGGTCGGCCAAGCAGGGCCGGGACCGGAAGTACCAGGCCATCCTGCCGATGCGGGGCAAGATTTTAAACGTGGAGAAGGCCCGCTTCGACAAGATGCTGCAGAACGCGGAGATCCAGACCATCATCACCGCGCTCGGCGCCGGCATCGGCGAGAACGTGTTCGACCTGGAGAAGCTGCGCTACCACCGGGTGATCATCATGACCGACGCCGACGTGGACGGCTCTCACATCCGGACCCTGCTGCTCACCCTGTTCTACCGCCGGATGCGGCCGCTGATCGAGATGGGCCATCTCTACGTGGCCCAGCCGCCGCTCTACCGCGTGAAAAAGGGCAAGAACGAGCGCTACATCAAGGACGACCAGGCCCTGCAGGACCACCTGTTGCAGCTCGCCACCGAGAACCTGAAGCTGGAGATGGGAGGCAAGGACAAGGCGCTGTCCGGCGACCGCCTGATCGCGCTGGTCAAGAAGATCCTGCGCTACAACGACATCCTGCTCAAGGCGGCCAGGCGCAGGACCAAGGCCGGCGGCGAGAAGACGGCCAAGATCATTGACGCGCTGGTCCGGCAGGCCGACCTGCCCGAAAGCCTGAAAAACGCGAAGCTGATCGAGCGCGACCTGAACAAGATCGTGAAGTATTTGAAGACGGCGGCGCCGGAGGTGAGGCCTCTGGGCTGGGACGAGCCCAAGCTGGACGAGGAATCGAACACCTACCGGACCGTGTTCATGGCGCAGGAGAACGGGACCACGCTGGAGGTGGAGGTGGGCCTTGCGCTGGCCGGTTCGGTGGAGTTCGAGGAGCTTAAGCGGCTGAAGAGCATCTATGAGGAGGCGGGCCAGGCGCCTTACGTGTTGTGCAGCAACGGCGACCGGATGGAGGTCCCCGACATCCTGCGCCTGGTGGAAAAGGTCCTGGAATTCGGCCGCAAGGGCCAGGACATCCAGCGCTACAAGGGCCTGGGCGAGATGAACCCGGTCCAGCTGTGGGAAACCACCATGGACCCGGAGCGGCGCGTGCTGCGCCAGGTCAAGATCGAGGACGGGATCGCCGCGGACAAGCTCTTTGACGTCTTGATGGGCGACCAGGTGGACCCGCGCCGCGAGTTCATCAAGGACAACGCCTTGAACGTCATCAACCTGGACATCTGATCCCGGAGTGCATGATGGCGCTGCTCCGCATCCTCGAATTCCCGGACCCGGTGCTCAAGGAAAAAGCCAGGCCGCTCGACGGGATCAACCCGGCGATCGAGAAGCTGATCCGGGACATGACCGACACCATGTACCAGGCCCCGGGCGTGGGCCTGGCCGCCAACCAGGTGGGCGCGCTCAAGCAGGTCCTGGTGGCCGACGTGTCCAGCGCCGAGGAGGCCAGGAACACCATCGTCATCGTCAACCCCAGGATCATCGAGCTAAGCGATGAGACCGAGACCGCGGAGGAGGGCTGCCTGTCGGTGCCCGAGTTCCGCGCCGAGGTGGAGCGGGCGGTGCGCATCGTGGTCCTGGGCAAGGACCTCCAAGGGGAGGAAGTCGAGATCACGGCCGAGGGCTTCTTCGCCCGCGTGCTCCAGCACGAGATAGACCACCTCCACGGCACGCTCTACATAGACCACATCGGCAAGCTCAAAAGGCAGCGCTACGTCCGGCAGCGGAAAAAGGCCCTGGCGGCGAACAAGGAGTAAAGCGGCCCCTTATCGCGCCGGTTAATCGCCAGGCCATGCTTTTTGATATTTGACCGCATCGAAAAACCAGAATTTTTTTCCTTGATCTCCGGCCCAAGATGGAGTATCGTAAATAGCACTCGCAATTCCCACCTGTCGTTGCGAGGAGCCGGCTGGCCGTGTTCCCTGTGCGCGGCAGCCGGCGCTTTAATTTTAAGGTTCTTCGCGCGGGAGAATGGAAACATGGGCGCGGATCGCGTAGGGCGTAGAGCGAAGGGCGAAGGGCGTAAATCGAATCGGCGGCAATGTAGCGGTTTCCCACGCCCTGCGCCCTACTCTCTACGCCCTACCCGCCTCAAGACGGCATCAACCTTACTTTCCCAGGCCCGCTCCGGGAAATGAAGAACCTGATTTTATGGCAAGGATCGGGATCATCGGCGACACCCACGGGTTCTTGCCTGCGGGCGTGGCCCGCGTTTTCCAGGGCGTGGAGCGGATCATCCACGCGGGCGACGTCGGCGACATTGCCGTGATCCGCTCGCTCGAGCGGATCGCGCCGGTCACCGGGGTCCGCGGCAACTACGACACCTCGCCGGAGCTCGCCCAACTGCTCCTGCCCGACCCCAGCGGCATCGAAATCGCCGGCCTTCCCGCCATGCTCACCCACCGCATGTTCACCCTGGGCTGGAACGAAAACAAACAAACCATCGCCTCCCTGATGGCACAAGGCCCGTCACCGCCGCGGCTGGTCGTCTTCGGCCATACCCATTTCAGCGTATGCGAGGAGCTTCACGGCATCTGGTTCATCAATCCGGGCTACTGCGGTCCCGACCCGCTGGAAGGCCCGAAATCGGTGGCGGTGCTCACGATTGAAGACGACCGGATCAGCGCGCGAATCATCCCTTTATGATCCCCGGCCCGGACACCCGCTCCCCCGCTCCCCCGCCAGTTGACTTTTCACGGGAAACCAAGATAATTTAACCCTGTCATTTCGGGGGTCGGGCGGCGCGCTGGTTTTCAGCGGCGGCCGGGGGTCGCGCCTCACAAAAATCCGCATCTCTCCCGTTCCAGATAATATTATTTAATCATGCGTTCATTCGGGTCATTCATCCGGCCCCGCCGGATTTTCATGGAACGCATAACAAGGAGGATTGGCCGTGGCGATCAGGAGCGAAGAGGAAAGGCTGCCCCGGAAGAAGCTCGAGGCCCTGCAACTCGAGCGGCTGAAGGCGCTGGCGGACCGGGCGTACCGCAAGGTCCCCTTTTACAAGAAGTCTTTTGACCGGGCGGGAGTGAAGCCCGGGGACATCAAGAAGTTAAAGGACGTGGAGAAGCTGCCGTTCACGGTGAAGCAGGACCTGCGGGACAACTACCCGTTCGGGATGTTCGCGGTGCCCATGAACAAGGTGGTTCGGATCCACGCGAGCTCGGGGACCACGGGCAAGCCCACGGTGGCGGGGTACACCAGGAAGGACATCGCGATGTGGGCGGAGCTGATGGCGCGGTCGTTCGTGTCGGCGGGCGCGACGCCCCGGAGCATCATCCACAACGCTTACGGCTACGGGCTGTTCACGGGCGGCCTGGGGGCGCATTACGGGGCGGAGCGGCTGGGGGCCACGGTGGTTCCGGTGTCGGGCGGGCAGACGCAGCGCCAGATCATGCTGCTGGTTGACTTCGGCCCGGACGTGATCTGCTGCACCCCGTCCTATGCCCTGAACCTGGCCGAGGTCGGGGACAAGCTGGGGGTGGACTGGAAAAAGCTTCCGCTCAAGGTCGGCGTTCTCGGGGCCGAGCCGTGGAGCGAGAACATGCGCTCCGAGATCGAGAAGCGGCTTTCGATCAAGGCGATTGACATCTACGGCCTGTCGGAGGTGATGGGTCCGGGGGTCTCGTGCGAGTGCGTGGAGGGGCAGAGCGGCCCGCACGTTTACGAGGACCATTTCCTGGTGGAGATCATCAACCCGCAGACGGGGGCGGCGCTTAAGCCGGGCGAGAAGGGCGAGCTGGTGTTCACGACGCTGACCAAGGAGGCCTTCCCGCTGATCCGCTACCGGACGCGGGACCTGAGCTCGTTGAACCAGGAGCGGTGCGTATGCGGCCGGACCGCGGCCCGGATGAGCCGGGTCACGGGGCGGACGGACGACATGCTGATCATCCGGGGCGTGAACGTGTTCCCGAGCCAGATCGAGCACGTGCTTTTGGACGTGGAGGGCCTGGAGCCGCACTACCAGATCATCGTGGACCGGGTGAACAACCTGGACGTGATGGAGGTCCAGATCGAGATGAGCGAGAAGCTGTTCTCGGACGAGATGAAGGAGCTTGACTCGCTCACCAGGAAGATCGAGCACGACATCAAGGACTACCTGGGAGTGAACGCGAAGGTGAAGCTCACGGAGCCGCGGAGCATCGCGCGGAGCGAGGGCAAGGCCAAGAGGGTGATAGACAAGCGGAAGATCTGAAGCGACGAATAGCGTAGGGCGGAGAGCGAATGGCGTGAAGATCCACGCTTCCTCCGCGCTACGACATTCGCGCTACGACATTCGCGCTACGACATTCGAGCTACGACATTCGAGCGGGTCGCGACTGAAGTCGCTCCTGCATGATTGGAGGAGGGGAGAGATGAAGGTCAAGCAGCTTTCGGTGTTCGTGGAGAACCAGCCGGGCCGGCTGGCGTCGGTGGCCAAGTCCCTGGGCGGCGCCGGGATCAACATCATGGCGATGACGATCGCGGAGACGCGGGAGTTCGGGGTGGTGCGGATGATCGTGGCGGACTGGGAGCGGGGCATAAAGTTCTTGAAGGAATCCGGCTTCACGGTGACGACCACCGACGTTCTGGCCATCGAGGTGAAGGACAACCCGGGGGCGCTGGCCAAGGTGCTGGAGGTGTTCGTGAGTCGGGGCCTCAATGTCGAGTACATGTACGCTTTCGTGGCCAAGCGGGAGGGCACGGCCATCCTGGTGTTCCGCTTCGACGACCCGGACCAGGCGATCCAGGCGCTGGCGGGCACGGGGGTCAAGGTGCTGACGAACGAGGAAGTGCTGACGCTGGAAAAGTAGAGCTGGTTTCATAACCCTTTCAAGAGAGCCTCTTGCAAAATGTAGCGCCGCCATCTTGGCGGCAAAAACAGGCACCAGTAATATTAGGGGGTTACGTTGCCGGCAAGATGCCGGCGCTACCCCCCGGAATCTTTTTGCAAGAGGCTCAAGAAAAAGAAACAAGGATATTAAGGATAATCAGGATAAGAAAAACCCCTGGATTTATCCTTGAAATCCTTGACATCATTGTTTCTTATCTTCGGGTCGGGGACAATGGTGCGGGTGATGAAACCAGTTGTAGCGCCGCCGGCCCGGCGGCATCTTGGTATTGATCTCTAGCGCCCGCCGCTGGCCGGCGCGTTTTGCCGGCCAAGCGCCGGCGCTGCGCCAGGTTTGACATCATGTTGCCCGGCGCTTAGAATACATTGGCCCTGAATTCGAGTCGGTAAGTGAGTCAGCAAGGTTGGTAGAAGCAGTGGAAATCCGACCTGAACATCATCGAATCTGGAACCCGAAGTTCGAGACCATGGAGCAAGGCGAGCTCGCCCAGCTCCAGCTCGAGCGTCTGCAAGCGACCATACACCGCGTTTCCAGAAACGTCACGTTTTACCGGCGGCTCTTTGAGAAACACGGCATGGACCCTGACGGGATCAAGGACCTCTCCGACCTGTCCGCGCTCCCCTTCACCACCAAGCAGGACCTGCGCGACAATTATCCTTACGGAATGTTCGCCGTGCCCATGCGCGACGTGGTGCGGGTGCACAGCTCGTCCGGCACCACCGGCAAGCCCACCGTGGTCGGCTATACCAGAAACGACCTCGATAATTGGGCCGACCTCATGGCCCGCGTCCATACCATGGCCGGCATCAGCAAGGACGACATTCTCCAGATCGCCTTCGCCTACGGCCTGTTCACCGGCGCCTTCGGCCACCACTACGGCGCGGAAAAGATCGGCGCCACCGTGATCCCCATGTCCTCCGGCAACACCCGGAAGCAGATCATGATCATGCAGGACTACAAGAGCACGGCCCTGATCTGCACCCCGAGCTACGCGCTGTACCTGGCCGAGAGCATGGCGGAGATGGGGGCGGAGCCCAAGGGCCTCGCGCTGCGCTGGGGCCTGTTCGGGGCGGAGGCCTGGTCGGAGCGGATGCGCCGGGAGCTCGAGGAGAAGCTGCCGATCGTGGCGACCGACAATTACGGGCTGTCCGAGGTGATGGGGCCCGGGGTGGCCGGCGAATGCCTGCACAAGGACGGGCTGCACCTGTTCGAGGACAGCTTTATTTATGAGATCATTGATCCGGCGACGCAAAAGCCGGTACCCGAGGGCGCCAAGGGCGAGCTGGTGGTGACCACCATCAACAAGGAGGCCTTCCCGCTGCTGCGCTACCGGACCCGCGACGTGACGCGGTTCTTGCCGGGCAGGTGCAAGTGCGGGCGCACCGGGAGGCGCATCGAGAAGGTGATGGGCAGAAACGACGACATGATCATAGTGCGGGGCGTGAACCTGTTCCCCAGCCAGATCGAGGACCTGCTGATGAAGGTCGAGGGCGTGGCGCCGCACTATCAGATCATCGTGGACCGGGTGAACAACCTGGACACCCTGGAGATCCAGATCGAGGTCAACGAGAAGATGATGAGCGACGAGGTCCAGAAATTGCAAAGCCTCCAGGAATTCATTGCCAAGGAGATCAAGGACCTCTACCAGGTGGGGGCCAAAGTCAAGCTGGTCGAGCCGCGGACCATCCAACGGTTCGAGGGCAAGGCCGTAAGAGTGGTAGATAAGAGGCGCATCTGAATGGTGGGCGGGACACTCCGGTCCCGCTCCGTGCAAGGTAGGCGGGACACTCCGGTCCCACCCCGTGCAAGGTAGGCGGGACACTCCTGTCCCGCTCTGGCCCGACAAGAGTGTCGGGCCCACCATCGAGTAGTAGGCGGGACACTCTTGTCCCGCGCCGGCCCGACAAGAGTGTCGGGCCTACCATCGGATCGGGCGGACAAGTGGTTGGAAGGGTGCGAAGATGGCCATTATGCACCGGCATCGGCGCAGCCCATATTTACAGGCAACAGAAAAAGGAGGAGAAAGGTAATGGGTAAAAAGGTTTGGTTAGTGGTTTTGATGGCGGCTCTGTTGTGCCCGCTTTTAGCGGGGGCCGGCGAAGTCAAGTCCAAGTACGACGTTGACTTTTACGGCTACGTGAAACTGGATGCGATCTACCAGATGGGGTACGCGTTCCCGGGGCTTGACTTCATTCTGAACGCGCCTCCCGGAAATTATGTTGGCTTCCCCAACAATGCCGCCTACGGCAGCGCCACCTCTACGATCCGGCGGCCCCGCGGGGACGAGCAGGAGAACCGGGACGCGGACGCCTTCGGCATGACCGCGCGCCAGAGCCGGTTCGGGTTCCTGATCACCGGCCCCCAGACCGACGGCGGGATCACCACCCGGGCCCGCCTGGAAATGGACTTCTACGGCTATGATCCAGGCCGCAAGGCGTCCAGTAACCAGGACCCGATCGAGAACTCGGGCGAGCTCCGGCTGCGCCGGGCCTACGTCGAGATCATGGGCGACAACTGGAGCGTGCTCGCCGGCAACGAGTGGATGGTCATCAGCCCCATCTTCCCCATGCTCACCGGCAACTATCCCTACGGCGCGGACATCGGGAGCCTCGGATACCGCACTCCCCAGATCCGCCTCACCGGCTATGCCCTGGACAAGAAGCTCAAGCTGGAAGTGGCCTTCGACAACAAGCTGGGCGACCCCGAGGCCTTCGGCTTCGACGTTGACACCGGACGCGCCTTCGGAGCACCCGCCTACGAGTACGGCATCACCTATGCGAGCGAAGGGCTCATGATCGCGTACACCGGCCACTGGGCGGAAGAGGAAATCCAGAGCACCCGCCGCGGGAATTTGGGCCACTTCGGCGAAAGGGTCAACAGCTACTCGAACAACGTCTCCATCAAGGTGCCCATCGGCGATGCCATCGCCATCGGCGGCGAGTATTTCGAGGGCGCCAACCTGGACGGCTGGATCACCGGCGCCCAGGAGAACGGATGGCTCATGAACCGCCACGGCGACATCGAGCCGCTGCACTGCTCCGGCGGATGGGCCGACATCGAGCTCAAGCCCATGGACAATGTCAAGATCAACGGCGGCTGGGGGTTGGACGATGTGAGCGACAACCAGCTCCGCCTGGCCACGCTCAAGCCCGGTTACTACGGAATGCCCGGCGACCTCGCCATCACCAAGAACCAGATGTGGTTCGCCAACGTCGGCTACAACGTGACCTCCTCCACCATGATCACTATGGAATGGCTCCAGGTCATCAGCGAGTACGAGAATGCCACGGCCAAGCACGTCACCGCGGCGGCTGGCGGCCCTGGCCCCGGAATTCCGCACCGCCAGTTTGACAACGGCGTGGTCAACCGCTACACGCTGAGCTTCTGGTACATATTCTAAGCGGCCCTTCGGGGACCGGCGGGAGAAGGCCGCCGGTCCCCGTTGCTTAATGCTATTGATGAATCGGTTGGCCGTCGTGGCGGGGCATCAGGAAAGGCCCGCGCCGGCGGAGAATATTGCGTTCCGGCAAGGGGACGGATAATGGCGGCTTGCCAAGCGTGCAAGCCAGGTCACATCCCAAAAGGAGGAAACTGATGAAGCGAGCAAGCATTATCACCCTGTTGTTTATTTTCATGGCCGCGTTCATGGTGATGGGCTGCAAGCCCAAGGAGGAGGCGCCGGCTCCCGCGCCGGTGGAAAAGCCGGCGGCGCCGGAGGCGGCCCCGGCTCCCGCGGCTTATAAGGTGGGCGCGATCTTCGCGGTGACCGGCCCGGCCAGCTCGCTCGGGCTGCCCGAGAAGCAGACCGTGGAGATGCTGGTGGAAAAGATCAACCAAAAGGGCGGCGTGAACGGCCATCCCCTCCAGGTGATCATCTATGATGACGAGGGCGACGAGACCAAAACCGTCACCTACACCAAGCGTCTGATCGCCAACGACATGGTCAAGGCCATCATCGGGCCGACCACTTCGGGGACCTCGTTCGCCATCCTCGACACCATCAATAATACGCAGATCCCGCTCATTTCCTGCGCGGCCAGCTACAAGATCGTCACCGACGAGAATGGCCAGGCCCGCAAGTGGATCTTCAAGACGCCCCAGTCCGACTCCATGGCCGTCGAGAGAATCTACGACTATTTCAACAAGCACCAGATCTCCAAGATCGCCATCATGACCGTGTCCAACGGCTACGGCGACTCCGGCCGCGGCGAGCTCCTCCGCCTCGCGCCCAACTTCAACATCACCATCACGGCCGACGAGCGCTTTGGGCAGGACGACGTGGACATGAAGGCGCAGCTCACCAAGATCAAGGGCACCGACGCCCAGGCCATCGTGGTATGGTCCATCCAGAAGGCCCCCGCGGTCGTGGTCCAGAACGCCAAGGAGCTCGGGCTGACCCTGCTCATCGTGCAGAGCCACGGCGTGGCCTCCAAGAAATTCATCGAGCTCTGCGGCGACGCCGCCGACGGCCAGATCCTGCCCGCCGGCCGGCTGATCGTGGCCGACCAGCTCCCCGACTCCGACCCCCAGAAGGCCATGCTCGTCACGTACAAAAACGAGTTCGAGTCACGGTTCGGGCCCGTCTCCACCTTCGGCGGCCATGCCTATGACGCCCTGACCATCCTGGTCAAGGCCATGGAAATGGCCGGGACCGACGATCCCGCCAAGGTCCGCGACGCGCTGGAGCAGGTCCACGGCTTCGTCGGCACCGGAGGCATCTTCAACATGAGCGCCGCCGACCATAACGGCCTCACCAAGGACGCCTTCGTCATGATCAAGATCGAAAACAAGGACTGGAAGCTCTCGAGCGAATAAAAAAGGAACGCGGGCGCAAGGGGCCCGGCGGGGTCCGGGCCCCTTCCCCGCTCCGGATTAGAGAATATAGAATATAGAATGTAGAATATAGAATTGTCTCCGCCGCGCGGCCCGCCGTCTTATTCTATATTCCGCATTCCGTATTCTATATTCTTTTTGGAGAGCGCCGTGGATTTTTTCATCTCCTCCTTGCCGCAGTGCCTGATGAACGGGCTGACGCGGGGCAGCATCTACGCCCTGATCGCCATCGGTTTCACCATCATCTATAACTCCACCGACATCCTCAACTTCGCGCAGGGCGAGTTCGCCATGCTGGGCGGGCTGATCGCGATCAGCCTGGCCAGCAGTTTCCACCTGCCGCTGTGGGCGGCGGTGCCGGGAGCGGTGGCCGCGGGCGTCCTGATCGGGGCCCTGTTCGAGGCCGTGACCATCCATCCGCTCAAGTCGCCCACCGTGATCAACCTGATCATCATCACCATCGGCGGGTCCATCTTTTTCAAGGGGGCGGCCATGCTGATCTGGGGCAAGGACAGCCATCCGCTCCGGGCCTTCACCGGCACCGAGCCGATCCACCTGGGGTCGGCCGCGGTGACCCCGCAAAGCCTGTGGGTGTGGGGCGCGACGCTGGCGGCGGTCATCGTGCTCCACCAGTTCTTCTCCCGGACCATCACCGGCAAAGCGCTCCGGGCCTGCGCCCATAACCGCACCGCGTCCTCTTTGATGGGCATCAACGTGCGCTGGATGGTGCTCATCACCTTCGCCCTCTCCGGCGGGCTGGGCGCGCTGGCCGGCGTCATCATCACGCCGCTGATCTTCGCCAACTACCAGGTGGGGACGCTGATCGGGCTCAAGGGCTTCTGCGCCGCCATCCTGGGCGGCATGGGCTCGATCTACGGCGCGGTGCTCGGCGGCCTGCTCATCGGCGTGCTCGAGACCCTGTTCGGCACCCACGTGTCGTCCGGTTACATGGACGCCTTCGCCTTCGTGGTGATGCTGCTCATGCTCTTCGTCCGGCCGCGCGGCCTCCTGGGGGAGGCGGCGGGTGAGAGGGCCTAAAGGGCGCGGCATGAAGAAAGACTACGTCGCGCTGGCCGCGATCACGGCCCTGGTCTGCGGGCTGCCGCTGTTCGTTTCCAACATCTACTACCTCTCGGTCCTCACCATCATCGCCATCCACATCATCCTGGCGCTGGGCTTGAACCTGGTAATGGGCTACGCCGGGCAGATCTCGCTCGGCCACGCCGCCTTCTACGGCATCGGCGCTTACATGTCGCTGATCCTGACGTCGCCGCGGCATGAGCTCACCGCCTGGCTCGGGGAATTCTCCTGGATGCCGGAGTTCGCGGTGGCGGCCGCCGGCGCTTTCCAGCATTTCACCGCGCAGCACATGATCGCCGCCGCCGCCTTCGCCGCGGCCTTCACCGGCGCGCTGGCGCTCATTGTGGGCATTCCCACGCTGAAGCTCAAGGGCCATTACCTGGCCATGGCCACCCTGGGGCTGGGCATCATCATCCAGATCGTGTTCATCGAGGAGATCGCGCTGACCGGCGGGCCGACCGGATTGTCGGTGCCCTACTTCCGGATCCTGGGCCGCGATCTCGACCCCAACACCTTGAGCTATTATTACGCGGTGTGGCTGGTGGTCATTGCGCTCACGCTCCTGGCCATCCACCTGGTCCACTCGCGTCTGGGCCGCGCGCTCCGGGCCATCCGGGCCGACGAGACCGCGGCCGCGGCCTCCGGCGTCCCGGTGATGCGCATGAAGCTCATGGTCTTCTCGATCAGCGCCATGTACGCCTCGGTGGCGGGGACGCTGTACGCGCACTACATCACCCACGTGAACCCGTCGCCGTTCGGGTTCATGTTCTCGGTCAAGCTGGTGACCATGGTGGTGGTGGGCGGCATGGGGAGCATCTGGGGGGCGCTGTTGGGCGTGGGCCTGCTCGACGTGCTTCCGCAGTTCCTGACCGTGTTCGAGGACTACGAGATGCTGATCTTCGGCGCGGTCCTGATCATCGTGATGATGACGGCGCCGCGCGGACTGGCCGGGCTCCTGGACGCGGCCTGGCGCCGGGCCGCGGGAGAGAGAAAATGAGGGGCCCGGAGATCATCCGCATCGCGGGCGTCACCAAGGCCTTCGGAGGCGTGCTCGCGCTCTCGGAGGTGGACGCGCGGGTCGGCCAGGACGAGATCCTCGGACTGATCGGCCCCAACGGCGCGGGCAAGACCACGCTGTTCAACGTCATCAGCGGCATCATCGCGCCGGACCGGGGCGACGTCGTCTTCGACGGCAAGCCGATCACCCGGCTCGCGCCCCACCAGATCAACGCCGCCGGCATCGCCCGCACCTTCCAGAACGTCCGCCTCTTCCCGGGCATGACCGTGCAGGAGACGGTGATGGTCGGCATGCACTCGCGCACGCGGGCCGGCCTGGTCTCCGGCCTGCTCAAGCTGCCCTCCGAGCGGCGCGAGGAGCGGGCGGTCCGGGACCGGGCGCTCTCGCTGCTCCATGACCTCGCCATGTCCGACCGCGCCTCCGACCTGGCCTCCAACCTGCCGTTCGGCAAGATGCGCGCGCTGGAGATCGCCCGCGCCCTGGCCTCCGAGCCCCGCCTCCTGCTCCTCGACGAGCCCGCCGCCGGCCTGAACCACGCCGAGACCGACCGCATGGCCGACACCATCCGCGGCATCCGCGACCGCGGCATCGCCGTGATCGTGGTCGAGCACGACATGCGCCTGGTCATGGAGATTTCCGACCGCGTGGTGGTGCTGAACCAGGGGCGGAAGCTGGCGGAGGGCCTGCCGCGGGAGGTCCAGAACAATCCCGAGGTCATCGCCGCCTACCTGGGCGACGCCGCCTGCCATGTCAAGGACACGCCGGAGCGCGGGTCCGTGGCGGAGTGCGCGGACGGCGAGGGGGGCGCGTAATGCTGCGCCTCAAGAACCTCACCGCGGCCTACGGCAAGATCAAGGCGCTGCACGGAGTGTCGCTGCACGTTCAGGAAAAGGAGATCGTGGCGCTGATCGGCGCGAACGGGGCGGGCAAGACCACGCTCCTGAACGCCATCAGCGGGGTGATGCCGAGCGTGGAGGGCAGCATCCGCTTCCGGGACGAGGAAATCTTGGGGAGGCGGCCGGACCGGATCGTGCGGCTCGGGGTGTGCCAGGTGCCGGAGGGCAGGCAGATCTTCTCGCGCCAGACCGTGCGCGAGAACCTCGAGCTCGGGGCCTACCTGCGCTTCCGCGGCGAGGGCCGGCGCGAGGTGGGCCGGGACATCGAGCGGATGTTCGCGCGCTTCCCCGTGCTCAAGGAGCGTGAGCGCCAGATCGCGGGGACGCTGTCGGGCGGAGAGCAGCAGATGCTGGCCATTGCCCGGGCGCTCATGAGCCGGCCCCGCATCATGCTGCTCGACGAGCCGTCCATGGGGCTCGCGCCCCGGCTGGTGGCGGAGGTCTTCTCGACCATTGTCGCGCTGCGCGGGGAGGGCGTCACCATCCTGCTGGTGGAGCAGAACGCCCGGGCCGCGCTGGCGGTGGCCGACCGCGCCTACGTCCTGGAAGTCGGCCGCGTGGTGCTGCAGGGGGAGGCCCAGAAGCTGATCCGCGACCCGGAAGTGAAAAGGGCCTACCTGGGAAGGGACTACGGAGAAATCTGGGAAAAATAGGCCGCCGTCCTCGCCAGCCCGTCCTTGAGCCCGACCCTCGGCTCCCAGCCCATGACCTTCCTGGCCAGCGACGGATCGAGCACGCTCCGTCTCTGCTCTCCCGGCTTGGCCGGGCCGTGGATCTCTTCGGCGCGCGAGCCGGTGAGACCGCGGAGCAGACCGAAAATATCGTTGACCGACGCCTCCCGGCCCGTGGCCACGTTCACCGGGCCGGTCACGCCGCGCGTAAGCGCCATGAGGTTCGCCCGCGCCACGTCCTCCACAAATACGAAGTCGCGCGTCTGGCCGCCGTCGCCGTTGATCACCGGCGCCTCCCCCTGAAGCAGGCGCTCGGTGAAGATGGCGACCACGCCGGCCTCCCCGTGAGGGTCCTGCCGCGGCCCGTAAACGTTGCTGTAGCGCAGCGCCGTCCAGGCGAGCCCGTAGGTCCGCTCGTAAAAGTAAAGATACTTTTCCACGGCGAGCTTGGCCACGGCATAGGGCGAGAGCGGCCGCGCCGGGTGGTCCTCGGCCGCCGGGAACTTTTCCTGCTCGCCGTAAATGGCGCCGCCGGTGGACGCGAACATGAAGCGCTTGACCCGGCGCCGGACGCAGGCCTCGAGCAGGCACAGGCTCCCCTTCACGTTGATGTCCGCGTCATGCACCGGGTCGGCCACCGAATCGCGCACGCTCACCTGCGCGGCGTGATGGCACACGACCTCCGGCCCGAACTCCTTGAAGATTTTTTCCAGCGCGGCCCGGTCCCTGATGTCCGCGGCTTCGAGCCCGATGCCCGGCGCCAGGTTATCCTTTTTGCCGCGCGACAGGTCGTCCAGGGCCAGCGCCTGGTGGCCGGCGTTATGGAACGCCTCCGCGACGTGAGAGCCGATGAAGCCCGCGCCGCCGGTGACCAAAATTTTCAAGTTATTACTGCCTCCCACAGGTTCCGCCGCCGCACTCCATAATTATAAGAGTCGGGCGAGGCCCTTGGCGGCGAGGCGGTCGGTGAGCTTTTTCAGGTCCGCCTCGCTCTCGCGGCGCAGGATGAGGATCGCGTCGTCCGTCTCGATCACCACCAGGCCGTGAACTCCCACCAGGGCCGCCAGTTTCCCGCTCTCCACGTAACAGCCGCGCGAGCCCACGAACTCGGCCGGGCCCTGCGCGATGTTCTTGATGCCGTCTCCGCCTTGCATGCGGTAGAGGGCGTCCCATCCGCCCACGTCGCACCAGTCGAATTCGCCGGGGACCACGGCGACGTTCCCGGCCTTTTCCATGATCCCGTAATCAATGCTCACCTTGCGAAGTCCCGGAAAGACGCGCGCGATAATGCGCGCCCGCGTCCCGGCGTCGGTCGCGCCGATTTTTTCGAGGTCCGCGGCCATGTCGGGAAGAAATTTTCGATAGGCCTCGCGCATGACGTCGAGGCGGAACACGAACATGCCGGCGTTCCAGAGGAACCCGCGCTCGATGTACCTGCGCGCGGTTTTCAGGTCCGGCTTCTCCACGAAGCGCTTGACTCGGCGCGCGCCTTTTTCGCCCGGCGCCGGGGCCGCGGGCTGGATGTATCCGTAGGCGGCGCTGGGCCGGTCGGGTACGATGCCGATGGTCACGATGAGCTTTTGGCGCCTGGCCGCGGCGGCGGCGCGGGCCAGGGTTGATCGGAAGCGGGCGGGCCTGCCGATGCAATGGTCGGCGGGCAGCACGGCCATGACCGCGTCGTCGGCAATGCCGGCGGCGGCGAGGTGTTGGAGGGCGAGGCCCACGCAAGGGGCGGTGTCGCGTCCGACCGGCTCGATGATGAAGTTGCTTTGGGGGACTTCGGGCAGCGCGGCGGCAATGGCCGCGGCGATGTCCCGGCCGCACGAGACATAGATCCGGCGGGGCGGGCAAAGGGGCAGGAGCCGGTCCAGGGTCTCGCGCACCAGGGGCCCGCCGGCGCCCAGGGCCAGGAGCTGCTTGGGCCGCTGCTTGCGGCTCCTGGGCCAGAAGCGGCGGCCGGACCCGCCGGCCATGATCACCGCGTACAGCGCGGGCGGATTATTTTTTTTCGGAGTCATGATCGTTCCACTAATCGAGATCAATGGCCTGGTTATTCACGACGCGGCGGGGGTTTTCGTCGAGGACGAGCTCGGCGCGCTCGCGGCCGATGACCTTTTCGGCGTGGCGGCGCCAATCGGGCAAAAGCTTTTTAAGCCCTTCCAGGCTGTGGCCGTCGGTGCCGACCAGGTCAATCAGTCCGTCCTTGGCCATTTTCTTGATCACCTTGGCCGCGTGCCGGCCGGTGAGCCCCAGGATGCTTTCCAGATTGACCTGGAACATGTAACCCAGGTCGCGCAGTCCGGACAACCGATGATGGTCGCGCATGACCTCCTGGCTGCGCTCCGGATGAGCGATCACCGGACGCAGAAACGGAAGGACGTGGCGCAGCTCCGGCGGGTCTTGCTCCAGCGGCATGACCGAGTACTCCAGGTAGTTCGGCCACTGCATCACCGGCAGCTCGATCAGCATGTAGAGGCCGCCGGCCAGGGTCGCGAGCGGATGGCACCGCCGTACCAGCTCGGGCAGCGGCCGGTCGAGCAGATACTCGGCCCCGCCGTAGACCGTAAGCGAGATGCCTTCGCTCTGGAGCCGCGACTGGAAGGCGTGCAGCGTCTCCTCGATGGCCGCGGGGGCCAGGCGACCCCCGTCCTTTTCATAAATGTGGGGGGTGGCCACCACGCCCTCAAAGCCGTTCAGCATGAGTTCGCGCGCCATCTCCACGGATTGCTCGATGGTCCTGGCGCCGTCATCCAGGCCGGGCAGGATGTGGCTGTGCATGTCAATCATGATGATCTCCCGTCCCGTCCTCTCCCCCAACGTTTTTCCTGGATATGGTCAGGTCGCGGCGGACCCGGGCATGGTTGGCGCACAGAAAGTCGCCGCGCCCGGTATCGCGATACAGCGCCCGCGCGTTGCACACCGCGCAGCGCCGGGTGAAGAAAAGCACGATGAAATCCGTGAGCAGCCGGTCCAGGCGGGGAGAGATCAGCTCGAGGAAGGTGCGGCCGGTCTTTTTATAGAGAATGACGGTGCCCACGAGGATCACGATCATGAGGAAGCCCTGGACCCAGACCACCTGGAGGGTGTTAAGGTATTTCCAGTCGGTGAGAGAGCCGATGCTGATCTGGGCGTCGGTGAGGGGCCGGAGGAACTGCTGGGGCCAGGTGAGGTCGTTGGTGACGACGTCAATAAAGATCTGGAGAATGGCCGAGACGGCGCATACCGCGAAGATCTCGATGCGGCGCGAGCGGTTGTAGAGGGCCAGCGCCGCCGCGACGATGAGCATGGAAAAAATGTTGTGGCTGAAACTGTGATGGAAGCGGTTCCATAAATCGGAGCTGAAAAAGAAGATGCCGTCCGCGTCGGGGGCCAGCGAGGCCAGCATGATGAGGCGCCGCTCCCGAAGATTATAGTCCCGGGCGTTGGCTATGAATGAGCCGGCCTGGAGATGATAGATCGTGTTCATTGTGCAAAAGATTATAGTTGCAAAAGCGTTCCTGGTTCAACTCCGGCGGCCGGCGGCGGCTTAGCGGGGGCCGTGTTCTCAAGCCTTGTATAATCGCGGACCTGATATACACTATTGTCCGGTGAGGAAGAAGGCATATCTGTTCGTGGCGGCGGCCGTGTTGCTGGTCATCTGCGCCGCACTGTATTTTTCTCTCCGGCGCTCGGTGGAGCGGGCGGTTTCCACGGCGGAACAGGAAAGGGGCGGGAAAGGCCCGGGCGCGGAGCTGGTGTCCGATGTTGCCCTGCCCTCGGTCCCGTCCGGCCGCGTCCGGGCGGTCACCAGGCTTCTGCCGGTGAACGACGCGGTGTATTGGCAAGGCGCGCTGGTGCTGGCCACTGACGGCGGGCTGGTCATCCGGCGCGACTCGGGCGCCACGGCGCTCACGGCGGTTGACGGCCTGCCCGGGACCAGGATCGCCTGCCTCGCCCTCTGGCGCGATCTGCTTTTTGCCGGGGCCGACGGCGGACTCGCGGTGATCGGCCGGAAGCGCATGCGCTCCTATCGCTTCAAGAACCCGCGCGCCAATAAAATCACCTGTCTGCAGGCCGGCGGCAACAGCGTGCTGATCGGCACCCAGGGCGGGGGGCTCATCGAGTACGAGGGCGGCGAGTTCCGTTACTCTCAGGCGTTCACGGACGAGCCGGAGCTGATGGTGAGCGCATTGTGCCCGTTCGAGGCCGGGCTCGCGGTGGGCACGTGGAAGAGCGGTGTCATCGTTATTTCCGGCGGGCAAAAGACGCGGCTTGGCGGGGACCAGGGCCTGCTCGAACCGGTGACGGCGCTGGCCTCCCAGGGCGGCAGACTGCTCATCGGCAGCCCGCTCGCGCTCATGGAATGGCGGCGGGGCCAGCCGGTCAGCGTCGTCCGTCCCGACGTGTACGTGTCATCAATAACGGCGGCGGGCGAGGACGTCGTGGTGGCGGCTCTGGACCAGGGCGTCATCCGGATCAGCGGCCGGAGCGTGAAGAAAGAGCCGCTGGGCTGGATGGTCAGCAAGGCGGCGGTGCTCGGCCAGGCATTGACGGCGATGGGCGAGCGAGGCCTGGCGGCGGTGGACGGCCCGGGCGGGCCTCCATCCCTGTTCCCGCTCGAGACGGAAGCGCTCTCGGAAAACCGCCTGACCGCCGTGGCGGCCGGGCCGGAGGGCGGCTTATGGATCGGGACGTTCGAGCACGGCGTGGACGTGATGGGTTCCGATTATGCCCTGCGCGCGAACCTCACCGAGCCGGGCTTCGAGGCCATTGACTGCATCCGGCCCAGCGCCCGCGAGGGCCTCATGTACGTGGGCACGAGCCGCGGCGTGCTGATCTACTCCGGCGCCAGGCTCACCGGCAAGATCACCAAAGAGGACGGGCTGATCGGAGAGACCGTGTTCGACGTGCTGCCGCTTCAAAACGGCGGTCTTGCCATCGCCACCAATCGGGGCATCACCTTCCGGCTAAGCTCCGGGCTGGAGAGCATCACCGCCTTCAACGGACTCGTCAATAATCACGTTTACTCTCTCGCCCCAATCGGAGATATAATGGCCGCGGGAACGTTGGGAGGACTGTCGCTGGTCCACGGCCGCCGCGCGCAACAGAGCTTCACCGCGGCCGGCTCGCCGCTTCGCCACAACTGGATCACCGCGCTGGCCTCCGGCGGCGGGCGGTTGTATGTGGGGACCTTCGGCGGCGGCGTGTCGGCCCTCACAGGGGACGGGAAGTGGCTCTCATCCTTTTCCGCCCTGGGCCGGCTCAATGTCAACCAGAACGCCATGATCATCGCTGACAACAAGCTCGTGGCCGGCACTTTCGACTCCGGCCTTTTTGTGATTGACCCGGAAACCGGGGAGGACAGGCCGTGGCGGGGCGGGCTGACCTCGGAAAACGTCACCGGCATCGCTATCTGGAACACGCCGTCGGGACGGAAGGTTGCGCTGGCCACGGACTGCGGACTGTGCGTCCTGGAGGCGGAGGAGCTTCTAAAATGAAAATATTGAAGCCGGCCGAGGGCCCGGAACCGGGCCGGCATCCTCGCAACAGAGCGGCCTTTTTTCTCGGCGCGGCCATGCTCATCGTCTTCATTATCTTGAGCGCGGGGGCGGGGGCGGAGATCGGCGCGTTCAAGGTGGTGGAGTGGCAGGAGGGCAATGTTCCGAAGGGCGCGATCAGCCTGCGCGACCTGGAAATCGAGGTGACGATTGACGGCGGGTTCGCCCAGACGCGCGTGCGGCAGGTTTTCGAGAACCATTATGAGCAGGCGGTGATGGGTTCGTATTACCTGAAGCTCCCGGCCGACGCCTCGCTCATGGATTTCGGGGTGTGGGACGACGGGCGGTGGACGGATGCGGTGGTGATCGAGCGGGAGCGGGGAAAACGCGCCTTTACCGACATCGTGGAGCGCATGATTGACCCGGCGCTCTTGGAGGCCCCGGAGGCCGAGATGACCGACGCTTTTCAGGTGCGCGTCGCGCCGATTCCGGGCTACGGCACCAGAAGGGTGGAGGCCGCGTTCCATGCCTGGGTCCCGGTGCGGTCGGCAAAGCGCGGGTTCGTCCTGCCCACGAAGTCCGGGCCCGAGCTTGCCGCGGACAAGGCCGGCCATTGCCGGATCACCATCAAGGCCACCGACGTCTGCCCGCTCGGGGAGCCGCAAGTCATGGTTCCGGCGGGCATGGGCCTGTCGTCCGGAGGGCTTGTAAAGACGGCGGGGGACGGCTTCTGTTCGTGGGAGGCGGGCTATGAGGGCTCTTCCATTGACCTTGACCGCGACCTCGTGGTCACCATCCCGTTCGGGCGCGGCCGGAGCAGGCTGAGCGTTCTCGCCTATCGCGACGTCGAGACCGAGCGGCTCGATACCTCAGCCGCCGGCGGCCCAAAATACCAGGACGACTCCGGATATTTCCTGGCCGAGGCGTTTTTCAATGAGACGGCAGGACCCGAGCCGCTGGAAGCGGAGAAACGCAGTGCAAGAGGGCCGGGCCGCGACGTGGTCGTGCTCTTCGACACCTCGCTCTCCATGCAGTTCGAGAAACTGGAGAAGGCGGCCCAGGTTTTTGCGTCGGTGCTCGACGGCCTCACCGCCGGCGACAACTTCACGGTCGCCACGATGGGCCGCGAGGTGACCTTCTGGAAGAAAAATCCCGCGCCCGCGACGGCCTCTTCCAAGAACAGCGCCATGGACTTCCTCCGCGATACGCCCCTCACCGGCGGGACGCCGCTTAAGCAGGGCCTGGTCCTGGCGCTCGCGGCGTTTGGCGGCCGGGACTCCGGCCGGCGGCGGCAGGTCATCGCCATCACCGACGGCCAGCCCACGCTCGACACCATCAAGCACGCCGCGGTGCGGGAGGCCGTGCGGGAAAAGAACCAGGACGGCCAGGGAGCAGAGATCGGCGCGCTCTACATCTTCGGTATCGGCGATGGCGTCAATGGCCCTCTGCTCACGGACCTGGCGCGGGATTCGGGCGGCTATTATATCTGGGCGCGGGAGACGGAGGACCTGGGCGACAAGCTTAAGGCTTTTAACGCGGCGCTCTCCGGAGTGCCGGTGCGCGGAGTGGCGCCTTCGTTCGACCCGGCGCTGGGCGCGGAGATGGTATATCCCTCCGTACCGCTCGCCGCGTTCAACCAGGAGTCGCTGAGCTGGGTCGGACGTTACCGCACCCCCATGCCGCAGTCGGTGGTGAAGGTCACGGGGCAGCGCGCGGGCAATGCGGTGACGCTCGCGGAGACGGCCGCGTTCCCGGAGCACAAAGTTGAGAACGATTTCGTGGCGCGGCTGTGGGCGGAGCGCAGGGTGGAGGCGTTGCTCGGCCGGATCCGGGACGAGGGCGGGCGCGAGGAATGGGTTGACGAGATCGTGGCGCTGTCCAAGCGCTACAAGTTCCCCACTCCGTACACCTCGTACCTGGTGGCGCCGCGGGCTTTTCTCAGGCCGCGCGTGATCCGTCCGTTCGACCCGATCCTCACGGTGAAGGCCGACGCGGGCACGCGCTCGATCATCGCGCTGTTCCCGTTCGGCCTGGCGGTCCCGATGCGCTACGTGGCGTCGGCACAGGTCTGGGAGGCCCGCTTCCTGGTCCCGGGCTGGATGAAGGACGGGAGGTACTTCTGCCGGCTGGTGCTCACGGATGAGGCGGGGACGAAGCGGATGGAGTACAAGGAATTCATCGTGGACAGCGCGCCGCCGCGCCTAAAGATCAGGCTCGGCGCGGTCCGGCCGGGCCAGGGCCTCGACCTGTTCGTGGACGCGGACCCCGACACGCGGCGGATCACGGCCAGCCTCGCCGCGCTTCCCGCCGTGAGCGTCAAGTGGGACCGGGAGGCCGGAGTGAACCGCGGCCGCATCCTGATCCCGCCATCGTTTCCGCCCGGGCAGTACGTAATCAACATCACCGCCGAGGACTTCGCCCATAACATCACGTCCGCGCAGTCCGCGGTCCGGATCGGAGGATGAAGATGAGAGGCGTCAAAAAAGCGGCCCTCGGCTTCATCCTGCTCGGCCTGCTTGCGTCCGCGGCCCGGGCCGCGGAGTATGATCCGTTCGACCGCGACCCGGCCGAGGTCCTGGTGTCGGAGACGCTGCGGCCGCGCCTATACAGCGTTTACACGGAAGTCATGCCGCTCTTGGGCGCCACTTGCCTCGTGCCGCGAGAGCCGTCCCAGGTGGCGGATGGACTCACCAGGCTGCTGGCCGAGTTCCCCGCCGAGCCCGGCCTGTACCTGGAGCGCGCGCGGGCGTATTACACGCTCGGCCGCTTTGATGAGGCCGAGAAGGATTTTCGCGCCTATGCCGACGAGGCCGCGGACCCTGGGACCGCCATCCGCGCCCTCGCCGATTTTTACGGCGACCGGCTGATGATCAAGGAGCAGATGGCCGCGCTCGACCGGCTCTTCGAGGCCCTGGCCCGGGAGCCGAAAAAAAACAAGAAAGCGATCGCGGCGGCCATTGACGAGATCTTCAGCGTGAGCGCGGCCCAGGGACTCAAGATTGACCGCGCGGCATACCGCCGTAAAATGCTCGACCTCTTCCCGGACGACCTGGACGCGACGCTCGATTTTCTCAATGAGCGCGCCGCCTCCGCGCCTCTCGATGACGCCGTCAGCGACATCCTGGCCTACGCCCAAAAATTCCCGGACCATCCGGAGCCGTTCCTGACGCTCCAGGCCCGTCTGCTTCGAAAGAACGGACGGAACGATGAGGCCCGCCGGGTGTTCCTGGATGGGCTGGTTCCAGACTCCGCGCCGTCTCTGTTCAACGCATTTTTCTCATTGCTCCGGGATTGGGACGAGTACGGTGATTTCAAGTCCGAGCTGGAATCCAGAGAGGGCGACTGGTCGGACCAGGATCATGCAATCCTGTTCCACTTGCACCTGGAAGCCGGTGATGATGCGGACGCGGCGCGGGTGGTTGATGAGTGGATGGCCGCCGAGAAATCGCCTCCTCCCGGCCGGGTCATGATGTGGGCGGATTATGACATGCGCTGCGCAAGGGCCGAGAAGGCCGCGGTCCTGGTGTACGGCGGGCTGCAGCGAGTGAGCGGGGAGGAGCGCGGGCTATGGCTCTGGTCCCTGTTTCGCGCGCTGATGGAGAGCCGCTCCGCGGCGCTGCCGTATCCGGGCTCGGTGGCCGGCCTTTACGACCCGCGCGCCCTCGACCCGGACCCGGGCATTTCCGGCGGCGTCTTTTCCCTTTTGCTGAGCGGCCGCGACATGGGGGAGGTCCTGGCCGACCTCGCGGAAATGGACGCCCGGCACCATAATTTTTCGCTGGCGCTCGAGGTGCGCGACGAGTATCGAAAGAGCTTTGCCCAGGGCAAACTGCTCGCTGACATGGACTTCGAGGTGGTCGTCCGGCTCACTGAGCTCGGGGCCTGGAGCAAGGCGGCGGACGAGGCCGCGGCGTTCGCATCCGCGCACCCCGATGACCCCGGCGTTGCCGAGGCCCTGCTCGCCCGCGCGCGGGCGCTGTGGAAGCTCGGGCGCAAGGACGAGGCCCGGAAACAGTTCGATGACTTGCTCGACACTTCCGAGAGCGGCGGGGAATTTTATCTGGACACGCTGGGCGAATACGCGTCCTATCTGCTTGACGACGGCCGTGGCGGCGAGATGGTCGGGCTTTACTGGCGAGAAATCGGGAAGCACCAGGACCAGCCGGAGACATACAAGGCTTTCCTTGACTCCATATCCAATATGGAGCTGGGCGATGAAGAGCTGAAAATCTACCGGCAGGCGGCCGAGAAGCTCAAAGGCGCGGACTGGTATTCCCGCCTGGCCCGGTTTTATCTGCGCAAGAAAATGAGCGGCCAGTATCAGCAGTCCTTGACCGACGCGGTCTCGCGCCTGCCCGAGCCGGAAATCGCCGAGCTTGTGAACCGGGTCGTTCCCGAATGGCCGCGCAACGACAAGACCATCGCCTTCAAGGCCTCGCTCTACCTCATGGCCGCGCGCCGCTACCCGCGCAACCCGGAATACATGCGCTCCTACATCAGGCTCGCGTCACTGGTGTACAACCAGGGCTCGTGCGCGGACGCGTCCTGCCGCGACCCGCTCCTGGACTTCACCAAGCATTGCCTCATGGACGACCACCGGGCCGGAAAGGAAGCGGGCCGCGCCCTGCTCGGCCGGCTCATGGCCCGGGGGCTGCTCGATGACGCGGTGAACGCGCTCTTGAAAAAGAACAGCCCCAACGCGGCGGAGGACTATTTCCTGGCGCTGGCCCAGGACGCCCAGGGCCGCTACGAGCAGTCCGTGGAATTCTGGCGGCGCGCATCCGAGCGCTGGCCCGGGACGCCTTATTTTCAGGAGGAGACGGCGGCCCGGCTGTTCGGATTGGAGAAGGTTCGGCCCGGCCGGTTCCCGGATGCCTGGGGCCGGGCGCTCAAGCTGCTGACCGGGCTCAACGCTCTTTATCCGGCGGACCGCGATTATCCGGTTCACCTCGGGGAGGCTCTGGCGGGCGAGGGCCGGTTCGAGGAAGCGCTTTCGTGGTGGGACCATCTGCTCAGCCAGGCCCCCGGCGAGAGCGGAAGCTATCTGGCGGCGGCCGAGACGGCCTGGGACTATTTCCAGTACCAGGCCGCGGCGGACCGGATCCGGCTGGCGCGGACGCGCCTAGACTCGCCGGACCTTTTCGCGCTCGAGCTGGGCGCGGTCCTGGAAGACGCGGGCGACTGCGGCGCGGCCGTCACCGAGTACGTGCAGGCCCTCTCCGGCGAGACCACCGATTCATACCGGGTGGTGACGCGGCTCATGGACCTGGCCAAGGAGCGCGGCCAGAGCGCCGCTATCGAGGCGGCCTTTAATTCACGGATCGCCCTGCGGCCATCGGACGCGAGAGTGGCGCGGGCCCGCGCCGATTATCTGGAGCGGATGGGCCGGGAGGGTGAGATCGGAAAAATGCTGGCCGCCGCGGCCGGGCGGATCGCCGACGTCGAGTTCCTGCGCTGGGCGCGGGAGACCGCGCACCGGCTGGGCCCGCCGGAGGCGGAGGAGGAGGCGCTCACGCGCTGGCGCGAGCTTCGGCCCAACGATTTCGAGGCGCGGCTTTTGCTGGTGCGCTTTTACCATGGCCGGGGCCGGACGCAGGACATGCTGGCCGCGGCCGACGCCATGAAGGCTGAGATTTTGAAGCTCAGCCGGCCGTCGGCGCGCCTGTCGTGGCTCAACTCCCTGGCCACGGAGCTGTGGAGCGACGGACAGCACGACCCGGCGCTGGACCTGTTGCGCAAGGCCCTGCCGCTGGCTCAAGGGGAGGACGCCAGAGCGGCGGGGCTTAACCTGGCATCGCGGCTCATCGAGCTCAAGGAGTACGCGGAAGCGGTGGCGGTGCTCGACTCGATGCTTCGCGCGCGGGGCTTTGACGCCGAGGTGTTCAGCGAGCTGGCGAAGGTTCACGCGCTGCGCTCGGACCGCAACGCCCTGGTGGAATCCGACCGGCGGCTCAAGGCCATGATTGATGAATCATCGCTTGGCCGGCGCGAAAAGCGGGAACAGCTCTCCGCGCTCCATCATACGGTGGCGCGGGCGCTGACCCAGGCGGGAGGCGGCGCCGAGGCCCTGGATTATTTCATCGAGTGGATCAACCTGGCGCCGGGCGAAGCCCCGCGGCTTAACGAGGCCTGGGCCTTTGCCGGCCGCGATGACGGTCGCGGCCGCCTGGTCAAATACTATCGGAAGCTGGCGGATGAATCCGGGAAGGACTACCGCTGGCCCTGGGTCCTGGCCCGGATGCTGTCATGGCAGGGCGACGCCGACGGCGCCCTGGCCTCATACCAGGCGGCCATCCGCGACGAGCCGGGAATGGCCGCCCTGCACCAGGAGCTCGCGGCCTTGCTGCTTGGCCAGGGCGATTTCAAGAGGGCCGCTGAGACTTATGAGAAGCTCGCGGCCATTGACCCGGCGGGGGAAGAGTGGCGGCCGCTGGCGGTGCGCATGCATTTCCTGGCTGGAGAGGCGGACCAGGCCATGGCACTGGTCCGCGCCACCGCGGAGCACGGCTCGGGCCACCACCGTTATTTCGCGGCGGCCCATGCGCTCCTGATTTCCGGCCGCCCGGCCGAAGCGCTGCCCTTCCTGCACCAGGGCCTCCCTGAATTCCTCTCGCGCGCGGACCGCGACGTGTTGAGCAGCCAGGACCTCGCCGACTACGTGCTTATCCATGCCGAGTCCGGCCGGCTGATAATCGCCCTGGCCGCGCTCGACGATGCCGCCGCCGGGCTCGGCAAGATGGCCGCCAACCCGGCCAACAAGTTCGTGAAGTGGCGCCTGGATAAAAGCCGCGGCAACATCGAGGCCGCGGCCGCGGGGCCGCTGGCCCGGGCGTACCGCGACCATGGCGGCGCGGACGATTATAAGGCGCTGGCCCAAAGGCTTGATGGCGGCGGCTCCGCGCTTTCCGCCATCACTCTCTTTAACCTGGCCGCCGGGGCCGGGCTCCCGGACCAGGCCGCCCGCCTGCTTCCGGCGGCACTCCGAGAGAAAGAGAATTCCTCGTCCTATGTCTTTCTTCCCGGCCGCGACCAGTTCCTCCGCGAGCGGGGCGCATGGCAAGAGCTCGCCGACTCGCCGGCCACAACGCCCTACGAAAAAGCCAACGCCTGGCTGTGGCTGGGCCGCGAGCAGGAGGCGGCCTCGGTCCTGGCCGGAACCTATCACAACCATGACTCGTTGAGCGCGGGCGACATGGAGTTCCTGGACCTGATCGTCAAGCTCGGCCGGCAGGACTTGATGCGCCAATACCTGGACGACGGCGTGTGGGTTACGGACGAGGCCAATTATCTGATCGCCGGCGGCCGGCCCGAGCTGGCGGAGCGGGTGTTGAGGTCATACCGTCAGCCCGCGTGGTCGGTCTCCAAGCAGTTGCTGTTGAAGCTGGACACCAGGGACTACGGCGCGGAATTTAACAAGGAAGCGGTCAGCCTGTTCCGGCTGTGGCCCATCGGCCGGCGGCTGGACACGCCGTGGTCGGAGGACAAGGAGCTGCGCGGGCACGAGCAGGCCGTGATGATGATGAAGTACGCGGAGCTCAAGGCGCGGGGCAACGACCTGCCCGGCGCCATGGAATTGTGGGACGCGGGCGAGGAGGACCGGCCGGGCTCGAACCGGGCCTACCGCTTCTCGGCACAGCTTCTGCTCGAGCTGGGGAAGAACGAGGAGGCCAAGGAGCGCTTTAACTTCGCGCTCCAGCTCGACCCCCGCGATAATCCATCGCGCTACGGCGCCGCGCTCGCCAGGCTGAAGAGCGGCGACCGCGACGGCGCTCTCGCCATGCTCGAGGCGATTTCCGGCGACACGGCTGCTCCCGGCGCGTGGGAGACGGACAAGAAGTATCAGTTCTACGCCATGCTCAACTGCGGGATGGAGAAGGAGGCGGTGGAGCGATTGGCCGCGTGGATCAGGAACACCTACGGCCAGAACCGGTGGGCCGCGGCGGAGGCCCTGGCCGACCTGGCCCGGCTCGCGCGCGGGAACAAGTCGCGCGAGGAGATTGACCTGGTGACCGGGCTGATGCAAGAGATTTCCCCAACGCGGCCGGACGACGACTACCTGGCCTCCCGGGCCATTGGCGAGGGCTGGCTGGACCCGGCCGACCTGGGCTTTGCTTACGATCACATGGTGGCATCCCTGACCGGCAAGGAAGGCCGGGAGCAGGAGCTCAAGGATTGGGAGGACAAGCGGCTTGATTACTGGCTCGCGGTGGGCCGGAGCGACGACGTGATCAAGGCCCTGAACAGCCGGGAGCTGGGTCTCGATCCGGTGGACGTCCCGGCGGCGGACGCACAGAGGAAACTGCGGGCCCTGCTGCAGCGGGGCAAGGACAATGAGGCCGTGTCCTACCTGGCGGCCTGGCAGGGCGCGGACCTGGACCCGGTCCCCAAGCTGACGGCCGCGGTCCAGGCCTACTGCCGGGAAGGCCGCGCAAATGACGCGCTGGAGCTCGAGAAAAAGATCGGGACCGACAAATTGTACGATCCCTCCGCGCCCGCCTCCGCTTACCTGGATCTGGCCCAGGTGCTGGCCAGGCTCGGCAAGGCCCCCGAAGCCAAGGCCACGCTCGAGAGCATGATCGCCATGAAGCCCGGGGACAAAGAAGCTCTGATCAGCGCGGCCCAGGCCGCGGAAAAACACGGATGGAACGACAAGGCCGCCCATTACCGCGAGCTCGCCTCCGGACTCGATCCGTTCGACGCGCCGAACCGGATTGCCCATGCCCACGATCTGTATCTCCTGGGCCGCCATGATGCGGCCCTGACCGAGATCCAGGGCATTCTCGCGGACCCGGCCGTTACGCGCGGCCACAAGCATGAGCTCGTCCGCGGGCTCACCTCCTGGCTCGGCGACCAGCAGGGCAAGGAGGTGGCCGCGAAGTGGCTGCCCGCTCTGGTGAAAGAGGCCCAGGCGGGAGGGCTGAAGAAGGAATTTTTCCCGCTGGCCGCGGAGGCGGTGGCCCAGAGGGCCGGCGACGGCAAGGCCGCGGCGAAAATGATGGAGTCCGCGGTGTCCCTGTGCCCCTCATTCACTGGACCCGCGGCCGCGGAATTTTACCTCGGCCGGAAACAATATGACGCCGCGCTCGACTTTGCGCTCGCGGGCATCAAATACTTTCCCTCCGACGCGCGCGCGCGCTTCGTGGCGGTCCAGGCCTATCTGGACGCCGGCAAGCCGGAGAGGGCCATCGCCATGGCGCTGGCCGCGTCGGACCTGATCGCGGCGGAGCACATGGACCACCAGCAGCCGGAGGCAGAGGCCTCCGACCTCCTGGGCTCTGACCTTGACCTCGACGCCAAAACGGCGCTGGTCCGCGCACTCGCCGCCGAGCTCGCCAGGAAAAAATTGTACGGATCGGCCTCGCTCCTCCTAAAGTCCCTGCTCGATTACCTCGAGCCCGGCAACGAGGGCGAGGAGTGCGAGGAATGCGGTGACGATTATGAAGCCCTTGCGCCGCCATGCGTCTTGCCGGGAGAGAAAGGCCCGGAAGCGGGCCTGGCCGGTGAATTGCGCGGGGAATTGAAGCGCCTGTCCAAGCTGGAACAGGACCAGGCCCGCTCCGATGAACAGAGGCTCACGATCCAAACCGGCCTGGACAATGGCCTGGACTGGTCGTGGCTCATGCCCGAGCTGGAATCGCCCGAGAGCGTTTACCTGGCACGGTGACCGCGGGGCCCGGCCCGGGAAACGGGGTACAAAGAGGAATGATGGGAGTTATTGACGTGACGTCATTGAGCCGAAAATTTCTGATCGCGGTCCTCGCCGCGGCGCTGGCGCTGGGTGTTTCGTGCAAGGAAAAACCACAACCGGGCGCGGCCGAGGTCACGCTCCCCGAAAACCCGCCGCCCCAGGACGTTGCGGCGGTGGCCGCAATCTTCCCGGGCCGGCCGCTGGTTTTCATCTACGCTCCGGACCTGTCCGCGTTCGTGGCAACGTCCCGCGGTTCGGGCCCGGCCCGGCGTTACCTCGATTCGCAGGGCGTGAAGCGCTTCCGGGAGTCGCGGCTTTTACAGAAGCTCGAGGTCCGGTTCAACGAGCTCGCGGGCCAGGTACAGGACGGCCTTGCGCCGGGCGATCTCACGCCGCTGGCCGGTGACCGGAGCGGGCTCGCGCTGTACGACATCGGCGAGCTCAAGTTTATTTACGCGAGCAAGGTCGCGCTCGGCGCGCTCACACAAACGGCCTTGTGGGCGGCCAGGGAGCGGGGCGAGGAACTCCAGGTCAAGGGTACGCCCTGCTACCGGCTGGAGCCGGGCGGAGGCGGGAGCGCGTTGTACTTCGGCGCGGCCAACGATTTTCTCATCGTGTCGAACATGGACGGCGGCTTCCAGGACGCGTTCGCGCGGGCGCTCACTGATGGGCCGCTTCCGGGGAGCCTGCTCGATGATCCGGGCTTCAAGACCGCGTTTCCGGCCCGTCTCCGGGTCCATTCCCTGCTCCTGTTCCTGGACCAGGCCGCGCTCGCGGATAATCCGTATTTCCTCCACTACTGGATTTACCGGAACTTCGATGACGTGTCATGGATCGAGAGCGCGCTCATTGACCTGGAGATCAAGGGCGGGGCGTGGAGGGAGGAGCGCTTTTACGTTTCCCGGAACATTCCCGGGTCGGCCGGCAACCGCGACCTGTCGCCGTGCCTCAGGCTGGTGAGTGAGGGATTGTTCGGCGAATGCTCGGCCGTGGCCGATGAGAGAGAGGCCGGCGCTTTTCTCGGCTCCCTGGTTCCCGGAGATCAGGATGAAGTGGCGAAGCTGCTCGCGCCGGCCGGCCCGCAGGCCGCTGGTTCGGCCGCACGGATCAAATGGAGCGACGACCGGTTTTTCTTCGGTCTCGCGCGCACGGCCGTGATCGAGCTGAAAAGCCCGCGCGGGCTTGACCTGGACGGATTGCGCGGGCTTACGGCCCGGGAGCTTGGGGCGCGGGCTTTCGGGGAAGGCGGGGGCCGGCTCGAATGGCGAAAGGATGAGTACGGTACGTCGTGCGCGCTGCCGTTGTTCAAGGGCGAGGCGTTGTGGATGGACCAGGCGGGCGCGTTCCTGGTGGTGTCATCCGACGGGGCGCTCCATAAACAGGTCCTGGACCTGGCCCGCGCCGCGAAGGGCCGGGACCAAGGCCAGGCGGTGAAGTTCAGCGGGGTTTACCGCTCAACCTGGGACACGGCGATGGCGGGGGATGATTTCCGTAAGGCAGCGGACCTGCTCGGGCGCTACGATTCCTGGCCGCACGCACAGAGCGATGTCGCGGTGCAGCAGGACCTGCAAGGCATTGTTGACGCCATTGGTCCGGGAACGCTGACCCGCGAGGCCGTGCGCGAGGGTAACATGGTGCGCGAGACGATCAGGATGGAATAGGCCGCAGGCAGTTCATTATGAAAAGGAAGTAAACAATGACGGAGAGCAAGTTGACGATCCGGGCGCGGGTGATGCAGGCGGTCTCGGACCTGATTTATCGCTTTCACTGGCTGGTGCTGGCGGCGATCGTGCTGATCAGCGTTTTCATGTACTACTCGTACCAGCACCTGGAGCTCAAGCTGAACTTCACGGACATGCTCTCGCCGGACGATCCGGCGGTGGTTCAGTACCGTCACGCGGTGTCCGAGTTCGGCGCGCTCTCGTTTTTGTTCGTCATCGTGGAATCGGACGACCTCTCCTCAAGCAAGGCCTACGCGGACGAGCTGGCGCTCCGGCTGGTGAAGAACCCCGACTACGTCCCGCGCGTCTTCAACAAGGTTGAGATCAAGGACTACCTTGAAGACGCGCTGCTCTTCCTGCCTCCGCGCGACCTCTCGATGATCGCGGACCTCGCGGAGCGCAACCGCGACAACATCGCAAAGATGGTGAACGACCCCGGCCTGGTGAGCGCCATCACCGGGATGGACAAGATGCTCAAGAGCTACGTGGAGAAGGGCGAGCTCCCGGAGCTGAACGAGGAGGACGTTGATTTCGGCATGGTCTTCGGGCCGATGCGCGACCTGGTGAGCGGCTTCAAGGACTACGCCATCAACGGGCCGGGCCAACAGCAGGAGAAACTGAAAACCGAGATCTTCGCGCGCCTGCTGCAAGGCGGCCAGAGCCTGCCCATTGACCTGTCCGAGCCGTACATCGTTTCCGCGGACAAGAAGCACCTGCTGATGCTGGTGTCGTCCACGCTCCCGGCCGAGAACTTCGAGTGGTGCCGGCAGTTCATGGAGTACGTGGAGGGCGTGTTCCAGGGGATGGAGAAGGACTACCCCGGGGTCACGGTGCAGACCACCGGCAACGCGGCGGTGATGCGCGACGACAACCTGGTCATCCGGCAGGACATGGTAAAAACCACCATCGTGGCCTACGTAGGCATCATGCTCCTGTTCGCTTTTTCCTTCCGCAACCTGAGCTCGATCGTGATGATGGGGGTGCCGCTGGCGGTGGGCATTTTGTGGTCGCTGGGCGCGGCCTATTGGGTGGTGGGGCACCTGACGCCGATCACGGCGGTGTTCGGGGCCATCCTTCTGGGCATGGGCATTGACTACGGTATCCTGATCCTGTCGCGCTACACCGAGGAGCGGCACGGCGGACACACTATCAAGGAGGCCCTGGACATCGCCATGGTGCAGTCCGGGTCGTCCATCCTCGCGGGCGCCTTCGCCACCTCGCTGGCCTTCTTCTCCCTGACCCAGGCGTCGTTCAAGGGCGGGCAGGAGATGGGGATCATCAGCGGGATCGGAATCATCATCTTCGTGATCATCATGACCTTCGGCCTGGGCTCGCTGTTGGTGGCGTGGGACCGCAACCGCCAGGCCGCGGGCCCGACCCAGCGCCGGTTCGACCCCAAGATAATGCGGCGCGCCGCGCGGCTCGTTGACCGCGGCGCGATCTACATCGTGATCGCGTTCACGGCCTTCCTCGCCGCGATGACGGCCATCGCCCCGAAGTTCAAGTTCGAGTACAACTACCTGAACCTGGAGCCGCAGCACATGCAGAGCATCCAGCTCATCCACAAAATCCCGGAGTGGTTCGGGATTGACACCAACTACGGGATGATCATCTCCAAGACGGTGGACGACGACCGCCGTCTCGCGGAGGAGCTAAGGAAAAAATCCACGGTCAGCCGGGTGGACGCCATCTCGGACTTCATTCCGGCGGACCAGGACCGGAAGCTGCCGCTGATCGCGCGCATCCGGGAGGCCAGCGCCGGGATCGCGCCGCCGCCGGCCGTGGAAGCCGCCGGCGACACGGTGGCGCCCATGGCCGGCCCGGAGTTCGACCGTCTGCTCGCGGCGCTCGAATCGCTGCGCGACACCATCGGGGCGCCGGGCCGCGGGCTGATCGGCCTGTTCTATCTGGCGGAGATGGAGGACGCGGAGCAGGGCGCGCGCGGCCTTACCGCCGACCTTGACGGGCTCATCAGCGCGCTTCAGGCCCAGCGCGGCGACAAGACGTATCGCAACCTGGGCCGGCTCGACCGCGAGGTGAAGGCGGGCGTGGCCGAGGCCTGGGACTGGTTCGGGAAGATGACGTCAACTCCGGGCGTCACTCTGGAAAGCTTGCGGGCCAGGCACCCGGAGCTCCTGGACCGCTTCCAGGGCCGTAACGGGAGCTTCTTGATTTACGCGTATCCGTCGGTGGTGATCTGGGAGGAGAGCAATTTGAAGGCGGTGGCGCGGGAGCTCAAGGAGGTTGACCCGGACGCGATGGGGGTTGCGGTTCTGTTCGACCGGATCCTGGACCAGATCAAGTCGGACCTGGTGCGGATCGCGCTGATCGCGCTCGCGGTGGTGTTCGTGGTTCTGCTCTTGAACTACCGGGGCCTTTGGCACACGGTGCTGACGCTGGTGCCGCTGGTGGCGGGCGCGGTTTCCATGGTGGGGATCATGAATCTCACGGGCCTCAAGTTCAACATCATCAACACGGGCATGCTGCCGCTGGTGATCGGGATCGGAGTGGACTACGGGGTGTACATGGTGCACCGCTGGATCGGCGAGGGCAAGGGCCTGAAATCAATCCGTCCCGCGGTGGAGAGCACGGGCCGGGCGGTGAGCCTGGCGGCGCTGACCACGATGATCGGGTTCGCGTCCATCATCCTGGCGCAGTGGCGGGGGCTTTCGCTGATGGGGTTGACGCTGACGGTGGGGATCGGGCTGTGCTGGATCGCGGCGGTGGTGTTCTTGCCGGCGATCTTGAAGGTGATCGAGGTGGTCAAGGCGCGGCGGGCCGGGAGCGGGAGATGATCTGGGCTTCCAGCTCGCGGAGCTCGGCCTCGACTTCATCCTGAAGCGGGCCCGACCTCCGGACCCGGGCGGCGTCAGCGGCTGCGGCTTGCAGGTCGCCGCGGTCCAGGTCCAGCTTGGCGAGTCCCATCCACGCCCTCTGATTCAGGGGGTCGAGGGCGAGCGCCGCCCGGAAAGCCCGCTCGGCCTCGGGGCCCTTTCCCGCCAGCATCTCGGCAGTGCCCAGGAGCAGCAACGGCTCAGTAGTCGGGTCCAGCAGGTAGGCCTTGCCGGCGGCCATGGCGGCCAGGTTGAAATCCCCGGCCCAGACCGCGGTCCGGGCCAGCTCCAGCCAGGCCTCGGAAGAGTCGGGAAAGAGAACGGGCGCCAGGGAAATGACCTTCATGGCCTCTTCGGGCTTGCCGGCTTTGCGCAGGTCGCGGGCCAAGGCGAGCCGGGCCGGCTGATAAAACTGGTCGGCCTTGAGCGCGTTGCGGTAATACTCGATGGCCTCATCCGGCCGCCCCTGCAAGTCCAGATATGCCCCATAGTTGTACTGGGCGCCCGCCTCTTCGCCGTAATCCGCGGCGGCCTTGGCGAACCATGTCCCGGCTTCGTCCTTGCGTCCCATGTCCATGAGCGTGACGGCCTTGTTAATGAACGGCTGGGCCTTGTCCGGTTTGAGGGCGATGGCGAGGTCGCAGGCGGTCAGGGCGCGGTCAAAGAGCCTGGCCTTGTTCAGATCGCCGCAGAGGTTGCTCCAGGGCCTTGGCAGTCCGGGCGATTTCTTAGCGGCGTCGGTCCAGATTCCCGCGGCGATGTTCCAGGTCCGGTTGCGGGACATGGTGAGCAGTCCCATAAAAATGATAATCAGGACGAACGGCGGCCAGGCCCGGCGGGGGCCCAGGGTCAGAAACAGGGCGGCGGCCGCGGGGGGGAGGACGAAAATCGAGGCGAGGTAAAGGCGATGGTCGGCCATCAGGTCCACCGGGATGATGGACGATTCCAGGGCCAGCGCCAGAAGGAGGCCGAGGCCGAGGAAGGAGATGAGGGGCCGGCGCCGCCGGCAGAGCATGATCGCGCTGATGACGGCGGCGACGAGGAGCAGGGCCGGGAGCGTGGTCCAGGGATCGAGCAGGGAGCGCGAGACCATGACGTCGTGGTCCAGAGTGAGCCGCGCCGGGTGCGGGAATATCATCGTTGCCAGGTAGGACGCGAACACCCTGGCCTCGGTGAGCAGGCGCCGGCCGGGGCCGTAGCCGAGTTCCCCGTATTTGCCGAAGTAAGCGGCCAGGATGCCGGTCTTGAGCAAGGCCGCCAACGCGGCAGCGGCGGCGATGACCAGGACCGTGATCAAGCGGACCATCGTTTTCCGGTCCGGCATTCCGCTTTTTTCCCGGGGCTCAAGCAGGAGCACGAAGAGGATCCAGTACGCGGGCACGGTCCATCCGATTTCCTTGGACCCGGCGGCGATCAGGAAGGCCGCGAAGGCCCCCGCATAAAGCGCGCGGCGGCGGGTCCCGGTGGCCGCGCGGGCCCGGACGAAGGCGAGAAAGGAAGCGAGCATCGCGGCCACCGCCAGCGCGGTCTGGCGCTGGACCAGGTAGGTCACGGCCTGGGTGTGCGCGGGGTGGGCGGCCCAGACCAGCGCGGCAAAGAGGGACGCGGCGCGCCTCTGTTTTTCAGGCGGCGGCGACGCCGTCACCAGAGGGACCAGGCTGTACACGATGAGATAGAGGAGCAGGGCGGCCAGGGCGTGGATGGCGATGTTTTCCGCGTGCATCCAGCGGCGGTCGAGCCCGTGGAAATAATAATCCAGGGCGAAGCTCAGGTTGGAGAGGAAGCGGAGCTGGAATCGGTCCTGTACCGCGGCCAGCAGCAGGCGGCCCGCGGAGATCCGGTTGATCCGGATGTAAGGGTTTTCCGTGATGTTGGTCTGGTCGTCGAAAGTGAAGGGGGCGTGGAAGGTGTTCCCGTAGATCAGCAAGCAGAAGGCCGCGATGATGAGGGCCGGGACCAGGTGGAACCGCGCCGCGCGCGTCCACCGTCCGGGTGCGTGGTCCGGCGCCTTATTTATTTTTTCCTGATCCACCTCGTCTCACTGTCCGGCCGCGGCCGCCGGCACGGGCAAGGGCAGGGGCTTGCCGCCGGTGAGCTCCAGGGCCTCCTCCACGGCGGCCAGCAGGGCGTCGCGGTCGTTCATCACCCACTGGTCGGCGTCAATCGGGTTCATCACCCAGAACATGACGGGCCGGTGGGCCAGCGCGTATTTCAGATTGTGGGCCACTTTCCCGTGCTCGACGGTAAAGGACATGACGCCGTGACGGAGGTACAGGAAGTCGTCCATGTCGCCCAGCGTCGGGTACCAGGAGTAGCTCTGCTGGACCTTGTATTTTACGCGCGGCTGCCGGGCGGCGAAGGCCTGGCCGGCCCGGATAAAGGCCTCGCGGTCCGGCGCCGCCCTTTTGGTGAAGCAATAAGGGTAGAGGAACTTGCCGGCGACGGTGTGGCCGGAGATGGACACGTAAAAATCATGGGAATCGGCCAGGACGGCGATGGCGCTGGTCTCCGGCTCGGAGAGCTCGCCGGGTCCCATGTAATACTGCGATCTGGGCCGGCGGTTGCCGGCGAGCGGGTGGCGGCTGTGGGCGCCGGGGGCCAGGGTGTAGTTGCGGTTCAGGTCCACGCCGTGGGCGTTCCGGCGCGTACCGATGTCCCCGCCCTTGCCGCCGGTTACGATGACGCGGTTGTAGCCGTCGGGATTGAGCACCGGCACGATCCAGAAGTCGGTGCGGTCGAGCAGAGAGGTGATCCACGGGTCCTTGCCGTCGTCCTCCAGAAGCCGCGTCGCCGCTCCCAGCGCCACCCGCGACGAGAGCACCTCGCCCGCGTGGATGTCGGCGGTCAGCAACGCCTCCGGCCGGCGCTGCCCGTCCTGGCGGCCGATGTGGAACGCGTAAATCGGCCGGCCCTCCACGCTCTGGCCGATGACCTCCAGGGAGGCGAGCTCAGGATGAGCGGAGGCCAGCGCGCTGATCTCCTCATACACCGCGGACAGCGGCGGATACGGCCCCAGCCCGGCAGCTTCCGCCGCGGCCGCCCGCGCCCCGGACGCGGGCCAGGACAGAGCGGAAAGCAGGAGGGCAATGAAAAGGAGGACGCGCCGGTAGTGGGCGGGACACTCCTGTCCCGCGCCTTTCCGACGCGGGGACGCCGCCCGACAAGAGTGTCGGGCTCCACTTGCTTTAATGCCCATTATTCTCCGCTCCCATTAAATAAAATTCCCGGTTATCCTTTGGACTTGCCGGCCTTTTGCCGGTCCTTTTTCTTTTTCAGGGCCTGCTCTCGCGCCTTTTCGTTGGCCGCGCGCTCCTGTTCAGGATCATAAGTCACCAGGGGTATCGGCGGATGGCGATGGATCCACACCGTCAGGCCGATCGCGCCCGCAATCACGATGAGCCCGATAAACTGGGAGGTGGAGATGCTGAAGCTCGCGCCCTGATACACGAAGCCCCTGACCTCGTCGCCGCGGATGAACTCAAGGAGGAAGCGGGCGAGGGGATACAGCGTGAACCAGATGGCGGTGGCGATGCCGGTCTTGGCCTGTTTGCGGATCGCGAGGTAAATGACGGCGCAGATGATGAGCGAGGCGATGGACTCGTAAATGGGGCTCGGGTGCACGGGGATTCCGGCCACCGGGTTCGCGCCCTGCGGGTAAACAACGGCCCAGGGCAAGGAGCAGGGCTTGCCGTAGCAGCAGCCGCCCATGAGGCATCCCCAGCGGCCGATGGCCAGGCCGAGCGCGGCCGGCGCGCTCAGGGTGTCGGAGACCTGCAGGAAGGGGACCTGGCGCCGGCGCGTGTACCAGATCAGGAACAGGGTGTCGAGGATGACGCCTCCGTACCAGACCAGTCCGCCGTTTCTACAGTTCATCATCTGGATCGGGTGCGCGAAAAATTCCTGGTACTCGATGATGTTATACAGGAGCTTGGCGCCGAGCAGTCCGAAGAGGATGAGCCAGACGTAGAGGTCCATGTAGAACTCGACGTCCTCCTTGCGGCGCCGCGCGATGTGATAGATCAGGAAGAAGGCGGCCAGGAAACCCAGCGCCATGATCGGGCCGTAGGTGTAAATCTTGAAACCCTTGATCTCGAACAGTACCGGATGCATTATTCACTGCCTCTTTTAAATAAGGTGCCGGCCCGCTCGGCTCATGCGGCCGGCTTCTGGGCCTTTTTGCGCTTGATCAGCATTTCCAGCGCGCGCGGGATCTGATAAGCGAGGATTTGGAGCTCGGGGGCGTTGGGCGGGACGAACTCGCCGCCGCCGTTGTCTCCATAGAGAATATAGACGACCTTTTCGTTCACCACCACCGGGATGATGAACACGTTGTTGGGCTTCTGGCCTCCCAGCAATTTGAGGAAGCGGCCGTTCACCGGCGTGGGCTGGACCGGTCCCAGGAAGAAGCTCTTGGTAAGGTTGACGAGCTGGAACACGCTGGGGTCGGTGAGCGGGAGCATGATTGACTCCACCATGTCGGCCTTGATCCCGGGTCCGTGGCCGTCCCAGCCGAACAGGGTCTCGCCGCGCACGGTGAAGAGCAGCGAGCGCTTGAAAAAGCCCATGGCAAAGCCGAGCACGATCCGGGAGATGTCGCCGCGGTCCGTGAGCTCGGAGAGCAGTTTCTCGCGCGCCTCGGTGAGCGTGAGCTGGACATAGGCCTCTGCTTCCGCCTCCTCTTCCGGCTCCTCTTCGGGAACATAGGCCTCGGCCTCCTCGGCGGAAGCCAGGTCCTCGATCCCGAGCTCCAGCACCTGCGCCGCGCCGTCGCTCGGGGCCGCCGCCACGGGGGCCGTTCCCAAGTCCAGTGATTCCAGCTCCTGCAGGAATTCGTCGGCGGATTTGGCCGCGGCCGCGGGCGGCGCGGGTTCCTGGGGCGCGGCCGGAGCGGGCGGAGGGAGAGGCTCCTTGGGCTCGGCCGCGGCCGGAGGCGGCGCCGGCGTGACCGGCTTTAACTCGGTGACCGGCAGCTCCTCGACTTCCTCCATCAGCTCGGCTTCCTCGACCACCTCCGCAACCGCTTCTTTCGGCTCCGGCCGGGGCGGCGCGGCCGGCGGAGGCGGCTCTTTTTTGGGCAGCTTGACCGGGACGGATTCTCCGGGCAGGAGCGCGACCACCTCCATTTCTTTCGCGATGCCCTTGAACTCGGTGAGTACCTTTTCCAGCCATTCGACGGGCGCGTCGGCCTCGATGATGAGCCAGTTGGCCAGGTAGTTCATGCTGAGCACGTCGTTCTTGAGCTGGCTCTTGACGAAGAGCTTGAGGAACTCCTGCAGGGTCTCCTTGGCGATGTATTCGCAGACGCCGCGCTTCATGAGCAGGGAGTAGAGGGCCTGGGCGATTTCCTTGTGGGGCGGATGGCCGGGCCTGCGGGCGACGGGCATCTTGGGCGTGGCCACGGTCTCGCAGGCGGCCGGCTCGGTCGCCTTGGCCGCGGGAGGAGGAGCCGGAGGAACAGGAGCGGGCGGCGCTGCCGGAGGCGGCGCGGGCCTGGTCTCGGGCGGCGGCGGGGCCGCTTTTTCTTCTTCCTGGTAGCCTAGCTGCTGGGCGAACTGCTGGTTGGTCATCTTGAGGAACTCGTCCTCGCCGAGCAGGTCCTGCGAGCGGTTGAAGTCTATTTTTTTCCGGACCTCCTCGCGCTCCTTCCATTCCTTTTCGTTGATGCCGGCGGGCGGCCCTTCCGGGGCCTCCTCCGCCTTCTTCTTCTCCTTCACCTGGTACATCATGGCCAGGTTGATGTAGCGCAGCTCGCGGCCGACGTTGTAAAAGCGCGTGAGCAGGTCGTAGATGCGGATCTCGGGCAGGACCAGGGGCTTGACCTTCTTGCCGGTGGCGAAATTGATCTCCTGGAGGGCCTCGAAATTCGCGGGATCGGACATGACCACGTAGATTTCCTTGCCCTCGATCTTCAAGGGAAAGGCCTCGCAGCGCTTGGCCAGGTTCTTGGTGAAGAGCTTGAGGACGCTGGGCTTGATGCGGTTGAGCTGGGTCCAGTCCACGGTGGGTACGCCGTGCTTGCGGGCGAGGAACCTGGTGAGCGCCTGCTCGTCAATAAAGCCGAGCTCGACCAGGTTGGTGCCCAGCCGGCCGCCGAAGATGACCTGGGACTGGATGGCCTCATCGAGTTGTTTTAGGCTGATGACCTTTTCCTGCACCAGCATCTGGCCGAGTGATGGCATGTTGAGTAAGTTCTCCCTCGCTCCCCTCGTTTGGATCTTTCAACAAATATCACCGGCCCCGTTAAAAATCAAGGAAAGCGCGGGCGCGCGGGAAGGCCTGCGCCCATGGGGTCCGGCCGGGTACGCCGCTTATTTCAGGGCCGGGGCGACGGCCTTGGCCCAGACAGCCGATGCAGCGTTCCGCGTCAACCACCGCGAGCCTCATCGGTGTCCTCCTCAATACCATTCTTCCAGCGCGATGCCGAAGTAGAGCTTGAACTTGGCGGAGACCTCCTTGGGGTCGTGCCATTCGCGGGCCTGGTCCAGGGTGACCTCGTGGGACGCGGGCAGGTCAACCGTGTCCACGAACTCGCGCAATTCCCCGGCCACTTGTTGCGAGGCGATGAGCACAACGTCCTCCGAGTTCAGGTACACGGCGCGGGGATCGAGGTTGAACGAGCCGATCACCGAGACCTGGCCGTCAATGATGGCGAACTTGGAGTGGAGGCAGCCGTGGCCGGGATGGTCGCCGGCCCACTCGTAAATTTTCACGCCCGCTTCCATGAGCGGCAGATACGAGTAGCGGATCAGCGGCTGGATGCCGGGCACGTCGTTGGACGAATCGGCGGTCGTGATCACCGTGATCTCGACGCCGCGGCGGGCGGCCTCCAACAGCGAGTTGGTGAACGCGTGGTTGGGGACGAAATAGGAGTTCTCGATCAGGATGTCCTGCCGCGCGTTCCGCAACAGGTGCAGATAGGCCTGGTACACGTAGTCCTCGTGGAAGCGCGGCCGGCTGCGGATGAAGCGAACGGGCACGTCGGCGGCGGTGAGCTCGCCCACGTCGAGGGCGGCGGGCGCGGCCGGGGCCGCCGGCGGGGGCGGGGCCTTGCGGAAGATCTTCCACCACAGCTTCACCCACCACTCCACCTGGTTGGTCGGAAGGCGGTGCTCGCGGCGGGCGAGGAAATATTCGTAATTGGAGTCGAACGCGGCGGCGACGTCGGCCACCACCGGGCCGGTCAGCAGCACGTCCTGGTCCCGCCATTTCTTGTCCGGGTCGTCGCCGTAGCGGGCATACTCGTTGGCGATGTTGGTGCCGCCCAGGAGCGCGGCGTGGCCGTCAATGACCCAGTACTTTTCGTGAAAGCGCTTGTTCACGTCGTCCACGCTGAGCACCTGGTGGTTGGCCGTGCCGAGCAGGTAAACGGGCTCGAAGCCCAGGACCGCGATGCCTTTCTTCTCCAGGTCCAGGTACATCTCGCGGTCCTCGGAATGGAACTTGGTGTAGGCGTCCACGATAAGCTGGACGTCCACGCCCCCGCGCTGCTTTTGCACCAGCGCGTCCGCGACGCGGTGGCCGACTTCATCGCCGGTGAAGATGTAGGTCTGGATCTTGATCGAGCGGCGCGCCTGTTCCAGGAGCCGGAAGCGCAGCGCGAAGTTGTCCTCGAGCCGGTTTAGCAGCTTGACGCCGCAGCCCAGGCGGGCGGGCGGGACCGAGACCGGGCTCACCTCGCCGTCCGGGCTGAAGAAGGGGAAGTCGTCACGGAAGATGGAGAGGATGCCGGACGAGGGGAACGGCTCCGGCGGCGCGGCCGGCTCCGAGAGGGAAGGAACGGCAAAGATGACGGCGAGCAGCAGGCATCCGGCCGGGCCGAGACAGTGGGACAGCTTCAGCTTCATTTTTGCGCGCGGCCTCCCTTCAGGGCGTGGTCAGCAGGTGCACGTCAATGGCGTACAGGAACTTCATGACGGTTTTCAGGCTCATGCCGGAGGCGTTGCTTAAAATGCCGGCGGGCTTGACCGGGCCGACCGTGCACGTTTGGAGCTGGGTCCAGTCGCTTGCCAGATGGTTTTCCATGGATGTTGCTCTCATTCGAAAAGTATAGGCCTTCCCATTTTGCAGTCCTTCAATCCGATGGCGAGACGCATTACCATATACTTGACTCGCAACTAAAATACTATCGTCTCCTTCATAATATGGATACTCGATCTCGTACCCGTCAATCCTGGCGTCGTCCGGCATGTCCCACACCAAGTCCACCGCGGAGACGGTCGGGTTGGCCAGGAATGCAAGCGGCATGGGCAGCGGGCCCGTGGACTTCCTGGCCTCCTCCCGCTTGGCTTCCGCGATCAGCTTATTTACGTCGTCTGAAAGCCGCGCCGGCACGCCCTCCGGCGTTTTCAGGTACACCACCGCCGCCGGATAGAAGAACGCGCGCGCGTCGGCCCGGAGCGGTTCCGGCGGCTCATCGCCCGTGTAGGGCGCGAGCAGGAGCGAGAAGCGCTCCTTCATGCCGTTATAGGATGGCCCGTTCGGCCGGAGCGACGATGACGCGGTCTCGGCGATCTCCGCGCCCAGCCCGGTGCCGCCCAGGTGCGAGTAATCCATCTGCCTGCCGTAATACGAGCCGAAGGGATTGAGCCAGAGCTGCTGCTGGCCGCCCTGCTCCTGGAGCCGCATGGGACAGAAGGCATATGAGGACAGGATGGCGGAGTTCTCGCCAATCAGCAGGCCGCGCTTTTTGTCGGTGACCGCGACCCATCCGGCGGTGACCTGGTGGTTGAAGGAGTCGAGGGAGGCGTTCCCGGGATTGATCTGGCCGTAGTTGAGCTCATACCACGAGGTCACGTCGAGGTAGTTGTGTTTCCATACCTTGATCGGGTCCTCGCGGGTGGCGGAAAACAGCGGGTGCATCTGGAACGGCGCGACCTCGATCCACTTCAGGTCCAGGTAGCGCCGGAGCTTCTGCTGGATGTTGTTGAGCACGTCCTCCTTGACCGTGTACGGATAGTCCACGGCCACGTCGGCAACCAGCCAGGGCGCGGCGTCCGGGAGCGTGAACGTTACCTCGATCCGGGCTGCGGCCTCGCCGTGCGGCGTCGGGAACGGGATGGACGCGCTGATGCGCGAGCGCGTTACGCCCTGCCACCGCTCGCCGGAGAGGTCGGCGATGGTCCAGTCCGACGCGCGATAGGTGGCCGGCTTTTTCGGCGCGCCGTAGGTGATGAAGGGCGCGAGGAATTCCTTGCCGGCGATCTCCTCGCCGTTGTACTTAAGCGAGGACACCCCGGCCGCGGGGTCGAGCGCGAGGTCAATGCTCCCGTTGCCGAGCCGGTCCATGCGGACGGGCAAGGCCTGGGCTCCCTCCGGCGCCGTGGTGACGGCCCTGCGCTCCTTGAGCAGCAGGCGGCGTGACTCGCCGGGCTTGAGGTCGAGCACGATCATGAGCTCGGCCGCGGCCTTGCCGTTGGCGAGGCGCTCGATGCTGACGAGCGAGCAAGGCACGTCCGCGCCGGAGGCGTCGCTCATGGCGAGGGCGGGCATGGGGTCGGGAAGGATGACGGGGACGCGCACCAGGCTCCGCGCGCTGCCCTGCTCCGGGTCCATATCGGTGCGGACGTCGCGGACGAGGAAGGAATAAAGGACCTCCGGCTTCGCGGGCTTCTCGGCCGCGGCGATGCGGTCCGCCAACATGCGCTCGGCTTTTTCCGCGCAGCCCTTGGCCTCTCCCACGACTTTCTCCGCCACGGCCTGGCGCTCCTCGTTGATGATGGGCGTGCTCATTCCGTAGTGGGTGGTGGACAAGCCGCGCAGTCGCTGGAAGAAGCTCGAGTCGCGGCCGTCGAAGAGGAGCGCGTTGGCCTCGCTGACCAGCTCCTCGGGCTGACCGCGCATGAGCGCCTGGGCCTGGTAGGTGAACAGCCGGGATTTTTCGAGCTCGGTCCAGATGATATGGCTCGGGTATTTCTCGGCCCAGGAGTAATTGCCGTCCCAGCCGCCGTCGGCCAGGTCCTGGCGGATCAGCACTTCGCCCACCGGCTCGTGCGCGGCCAGGTACTTGCTGGGCAGGGTGAACTCGGCCCAGGGGTACTTGTTCACGGCGTTGATGTACTCATCGAGGCCGTTGGAGTTGGGGATCCAGCGCAGTCCTTTGGGGACCAGAGGCAGCCAGGTGTCGGCGTCGGCGTCGAAGTTGATATGGATGACGAGGTCCTGGTTGACCTGGCCGGAGGTCTGGAGCTGATGGAGGTCGAGCATCCATTTTTCCAGCGACACGTAGTTGACCACGTCGGCGGCGGACACGCAAGGGAAGAGGATCATGCGCGGGCCGTCCTCCAGGGTGCGCATCCAGGTGAAGTGAAAGCGCTGCTCGGGCGGGAGCGCGGGCACGAAGTTGGAGAAGGAGGTGAAGGCGTAGCCGGAGTAGGCCACGGTGACGCCCTTGAATCCTTCGCTGAGCAGGATGGGCTCGCTTCCGGTGCTGAGCATGGACTCCTGCGGGCGGATCAGCGGAACGTACGAGCCGAAGAGGTCCTGGGCCCCGGAGCCCCACGGATTGGAAACCGACCAGCGCACCACCGCCCGCATCTCGTCCGCCGTGACCGCGCTGAACAGGGTGTTGGAATACGGCGCGGGCATGAACTCGTCCAGGCCCGCATCAATGCGGCGCTTGATGTCAGCGGTGATGTCCGGCGCGTTCTTGGGCACGATGTCCTCGAAGGTGAACAGGCTCTCGCCCTCCCAATAGCCACGGGCGTCGAGGCCCTTCTGGTTGGCTTGGTCCAGCATCTGGAGGATGGCGCGGACGATGCGGATGTCCTGGCCGAAGCCGGCCTCGTCGTTGGTGTCGCCGCGCCAGGAGTGATACATGTTGGTGTGAAAGCCCAGAATGACGTAGACCTTGTAAGGGCAATCGCTCTTCTTGGCCACGCCCGGACCGGGAGCGGCCGGGCAAAGGAGCGCGAGCAGGACCATCAGCAACAGGCGTCCGCCCTTATTTCTCATCACTTCTCCTCTTCATCTGTGGTTTGTCTTTCTACGGCGTTATTTTAAAGGCCTCCTGGCTCTGCTCCTGCTGGGCGTCGCGGGAGTAGCCGCAGGCGAGCGACGGGTCGGCCAGGATCATTTTGGCGTGCTCCTTGTCAACCTTGTCGGAGGGCTTGATCTCGGGCATGGACGGGATGGCCCGCAGGATCTTTTCCGCCTCCTCGATTTCCTCAGGCTTTCCCCGCCTCTGCCCGTGGCACAGGAGCGAGATCGCCAGTTCCTTCTGGTACTCGATGCGCTTGGGCTCGCGCGCCACCGCCTTCCTCTGATAAGCCACCGACTTGTCCATGTCGCCGCAGGTGCCGACGATCTGCTTGAAGGGAAACGCGCAGACCCACTCCGGCAGCGCGCGGTAAAACTGGCCCAACATGCTGTCAATGTCCCCGATCGAGTCCGCGGAGCCGTTGGCGGAACGGTAGCCTGGCTTCAGGCTCTCGGCCTTTAAGAGCAGCTTTTCCAGGTCGTCCAGTTCCGGCAAAGTGTTTACCACGCCCAGGGTGGTCCCGCGCCGGCCCGTTGCCACCGCCTTCCACTCCCAGCAGTTGCCGTCCTTTTCGTCGAGCGCGATGCACTGGTCCGCGAGCTTCTCCATTGCGTTGTAGCGCGCGATCAGCTCGTCCTTCCCCGGCTTTTTATCTCGGGGGATGGCCTCGATCCGGTCGAACTCGTTGCGGGCCCTCCGCCAATACAGCTCCGGCCGGGCGGGGCAGATTTTTCGGGCCTCAGCCAGGACCCGGTCCGAGCCGTCGAAGTCATGGCCCAGCCACAGGGCCTCCGCCTTTTGCATCAGCTCATCGCAGCGACTATCCGCGCCCGCCGCGGGGCCGGCCAGAAGAAGCATCGCCCCCAATGCCAGGAGATTTTTTCTCTCCATTGTCCACCCCCGACTTTAAGCCGTGCGTTGATACTGCCTGGACGCGCCACGGATTAATGTTGTTACTGATTCCCCTCGATACTCGCTCCCCGTTTCTCGATCCGCTTTACGGGCCCTTGTACGCGTCCTTGCTCTGCTCCTGCTGCGCGTCGCGGGAGTAGCCGCAGGCGAGCGACGGGTTAGCCAGGATGTCCTTGGCATGCTGCTTGTCTATCTTGTCGGTCTTCTTGAACTCCGGGAGCGACTGCAAATCGTTCAGGATCTTCTTGCCCTCCTCGACGTCCTGCGGCTGGTCGCGCTTCTGGCCCTCGCAGATCAGGGAGATGCCGAGCTCTTTCTGGTACTCGATGCGCTTCGGCTCGCGCGCCACGGCCTTGCGCTGGTACTCCACTGACTTGTCCAGGTCGCCGCAAGTGCCGATGAGCTGCCTCAGGCCGAACACGCACAGCCACTCCGGGACCACGCGGTAGAACTGCCCGAGCGCGTTGTAAGCATCGCCCAGCGAATTGGCCGCGCCGTTTTGCGAGCGGTACTGCGGCTTCAACTCGATGGCCTTGAGGAAAGCCTTTTCCAGATCGGCGGCCTCGGTGAGCGAGTTGAGGATGCCCTGGGTGGTCCCGCGCCGGCCCATGCCGATGCCTTTCCACAGGAAGCAATCGCCGTTGTTGGGCTCGAGCTCGGTGCACTTGGCCGCCAGCGCCTCGATCCCGCGGTAGCGCTTGATCAGCTCGTCCTTGGATGGTTTTTTGTCGCGGGGAATGTCCTCGATCCGGTCGTACTCGTTGCGCGCCTTGCGCCAGTACAGCTCGGCCAGGTTGGGGCACGTCTTCATGGCCTCGTCCAGCACCTTGTCGCTCCCGTCATAGTCGTTAGCCTGCCACACCTGCTCGGCCTGCTTCACCTGCTCCGCGCACGGATTGTCCGCGGCCGAGAGGCGCCACCCCGCGATGGCGGCCACCGCCAGGAGACCCGTCACCAGAACCAATTTTTTCATGAGTCAGCTCCTTTCAAAACAATTTCTCTGTAAATGCGATTTCCGGTGTCATGCGCGCTGAAAGACACCTTACCAGATTAGCTAAAGCCACGGGTTTTGACAAATATGGCCGCGCCCCGGTTTCCCGGACGTTGGAAATAGGGCCGGGTTATAATATACTCTTGGAATCATCGGGGAGGGATGGAGAAAAGATGAAGCGACTGGCGGTTGTTGTCCTCGCGGCCGGGCAGGGGACCCGGATGAAATCGGAGCGGGCCAAGGTGCTGCACCCGGTGCTGGGCTTGCCCATGATCGCGTATCCGCTCGCGGTGGCGCGCGCGCTGGGTCCGGAGCGCGTGGTCGTAGTGGTCGGAGCGCAGGCGGACAAGGTCAAGGAATCGCTCCAGGGCTCCGGCGTCCGCTTCGCGCTCCAGAAGGAGCAGAAAGGCACGGCCCATGCGGTGAAGGCCGCGCTGCCCGCGCTCCGGGGCTTTGCCGGCGACGTCGTGGCCCTCTACGGCGACTCCACGCTGCTTCGGCCCGAGACCTTGAAGCAACTGGTCAGGCTCCACCGCCGCAAAAAAGCCGACATGACGCTCATCACCGCGGACCTGCCCGACCCCTTCGGTTACGGCCGCATCATCCGCGACCCCAACGGCGCCATCCTGGGCATCGTCGAGCAAAAGGACTGCACTCCCGAGCAGCACGCGCTCACTGAGTTTAACCCCGGCATCTATTGTTACCGCTCCGATTTTCTGAAAAAGGCCCTGCCCCGGGTCAGGAACAACAACCGGCAAAAGGAATACTATCTCACCGACCTGGTCGAGATCGCGGTCAAGGGCGGAAAGCAGGTGGCGTCGCTCAAGATCGCGGACGCTGCCGAGCTCATGGGCATCAACACGCGCCTTGAGCTGGCCCAGGCCGCCACCGCGCTCCGGGCGCGCATCAACCAGGCCCACTGCCTTGCCGGCGTCACCATCGAGGACCCAGATAGCGCTTGGATCGAGCCGGAGGTGGGGATCGGCAAGGACACGGTGATCGAACGCGGCGTGCGTCTGTGTGGCCGGACGACCATCGGTCCGGAATGTGTGATCGAGATGAACGTCAGGATCGAGGACTCGTGGATCCGGCCCGGCGCGCGGATCAAGGCGGGCTCGGTGCTGGAGGAGTGCGAGGTCGGGGAAGGGACGCAGGTGGGGCCGATGGCGCACCTTCGGCCCGGATCGGTGATCGGCCGCGACGCGCGCATCGGGAATTTCGTGGAGACCAAGAAGGCGCGGATCGGCAATGGCGCCAAGCTCTCGCACCTGACCTATGCCGGCGACGCCGAGATCGGAAAAAACGTGAACATCGGCTGCGGCTTCATCACCTGCAACTACGACGGCGAGAAGAAGCACAAAACGGTGATCGAGGACGACGTGTTCGTGGGCTCGGACACGCAAACGGTGGCGCCGGTTAAAATCGGCAAGGGCGCCTACATCGGGAGCGGCTCCACCATCACCCGCGACGTCCCGGCCGGAGCGCTGGCGCTCACCCGCGCGCCGCTGGTCATCAAAGAGGGCTGGACACAAAAGAGGAAAGCGAAGAAGGCCGGGAAGAAGTAGCACGGGTTTGCAACCCGTGCCCGCTGGTTCGCGCGGCTACCCAATGAAAAGAACCTCACCGGTTGCAAAACGGTGGCACGGAGATAAAAAAAATGTGCGGCATCGTAGGTTATGTAGGGAAGCGGGACGCTTCGCGGATTATCATGGACGGGCTGAAGAAGCTCGAATACCGCGGGTACGACTCGGCGGGGATCGCGGTGATTTCCGGGGGCCGGCTCGACATCAGGCGCTGCAAGGGCAAACTGGCCGGGCTGGAGGCCGAGCTGAGGGAGCGGCCGGTCAACGGCAGCGCCGGCATCGGCCATACCCGCTGGGCCACCCACGGCCGGCCGTCCGAGGTCAACGCGCATCCCCACGCCGTGGGCCAGGTGGCCGTGGTCCACAACGGCATCATCGAGAACTACGCCGCCTTGAAGCGCGACCTGATCGCCTCCGGCGCCAAGTTCTGCTCCGAGACCGACACCGAGGTCATCGCCCATCTCCTGGACCAGCACTTGAAAGAAGGCATGGACTTCGAGACCGCCCTGCGCAAAACCACTTCTCTGCTCAAGGGCGCCTATTCCATTGTCGCCGTGAACGCGGACAACCCGGACCTGATCCTCGCCGCCAAGGTGGCCTCTCCCCTGATCCTCGGCATCGGTGACGGCGAGAACTTCGTGGCCTCCGACGTGCCCGCCATCATCGCGCACACCCGCCGGGTGATCATAGTGGAGGAAAACGAGTACGCGGTCATCACCCCCCAAAAGGTCACGGTCAAGAACTTTTCCGGCGAGCTCGTATCGCGCCCGGCCAGGGAGGTCACCTGGACCCCGGCCATGGCCGAGAAGGGCGGGTACAAGCACTTCATGCTCAAGGAGATCTTCGAGCAGCCTCGCGCCATCGCCGACACCCTGGCGGGCCGCGTGCTGGTGGACAGCGCCGCGGTGGAGTTCGAGGACTTCAGCCTCGGCCCGGACCAGCTCAAGAGCTTCAAGCAGGCGGCCATCGTGGCCTGCGGCACGGCCTGGCACGCGGGACTGGTGGGCCAGTACATGATCGAGGGCCTGGCCAAGGTGCCGGTGCGCACGGACATCGCCTCCGAGTTCCGCTACCGCGACCCGCTGGTCGGACCGGAAACCCTGCTCATCCTCATCAGCCAGTCCGGCGAGACCGCCGACACCCTGGCCGCCCTCGAAGAAGGCAAGCGCCGCGGCTGCACCATCCTCTCCATCTGCAACGTCATGGGCTCGAGCATCACCAGGAAGTCCGATCACGTCATCTACACGAGAAGCGGGCCCGAGATCGGCGTGGCCTCCACCAAGGCCTTCACCTGCCAGCTCACCGTGCTTTACCTCCTCGCCCTCTACTGGGCCAAGGCCAAAGGAACGCTCCCCGACGAGGCCATCAAGCAGAAGCTCCTGGCCGCGCTGCACGTGCCGGCGCTGGTCGAGGAGGTCCTGGAAAACGATAAGCAGATCCAGGCCGTGGCCCGCAAGTTCTACAAGCAGCCCGGCTATTTCTTCATCGGCCGCGGCATCAACTACCCCATCGCGCTGGAGGGCGCGCTCAAGTTGAAGGAGATCTCCTACATCCATGCCGAGGGCTACCCCGCCGGAGAGCTCAAGCACGGCCCCATCGCCCTGGTGGACGAGAACATGCCGGTCCTGGTCCTGGCCGCCAAGAACGCCATGTTCGACAAGGTGCTCTCCAACCTCGAGGAAGTGGCCGCGCGCGAAGGCAAGATCATCGCCCTGGTCAACCCGGGTGACGAGGACAGGGTGCGGGAAAAGGCCGCCGAGGTGATCGTGATACCCGAGTCCGAGCCCGAGCTCGAAACCATCATCCTCACCGTCCCGCTCCAGCTCCTCGCCTATCACGTCGCCGTCCTCAACGGCACCGACGTGGACCAGCCCCGGAACCTGGCCAAGAGCGTCACGGTGGAGTAATATTATATGGTTTATAACTGGCCGAGGTGCCCAACAAGCTTTATTCGCGGTTGATGGAGAGGTTTGGGATGCAACGTGACTTTAAGAAAGACGATTTTGCGCGCTTTCTCGCCCGGAGCAACGCGGTCAGGTTCGGCGACTTTACCCTGAAGAGCGGGAAGAAGTCGAACATTTTTTTTGATTTCGGCCAACTGTTTTACGGCAAGGAATTGGCGGCGCTGGGCGGTTATTTCGCAGATTTTATCGTGAGCGGCAATCTTGCGGACATAGATGTTTTATTTGGACCGGCATATAAAGGGATTAATATAGCCCTCGCCGTCAGCATTGCCCTGCATGAAAGGCACGGGCTCTCAATTCCGTTCGCCTATAACCGCAAGATAATCAAGGACCACGCCGAAGGCGGAAAATTTGTAGGGTTCGAACTCGCCAAGGCACGGACGGCGCTGATCCTGGACGACGTGTTCACCGACGGAGGCACGAAATACGAAGTGATTGACATGCTGTCCGGTTTTAAGCAGCTTGCCATCAAGGCCATGCTGGTCGGCGTTGATCGGCAAGAGGTTGATGATTCCGGCAAGCCCCATCTTTCCATCTTCACGCGCCGCACCGGGATTCAGGTTTTTGCCCTGACCACCAAAGAGGATGTGCTGGCGGCAAGGGGCAAACGGTGAGATACCTGGAACAAATATTGATGGGTTTTATCGGCAGCCTGTTATGCGCCTTATTCATATCCGTTCCTTTGTCTGATTTTATTTCCACTTTTCTTGAACAACGTTTTCTAATCCGCCTGGAATTCGTCCGGTGGGGCCTTGCCGGGATGATTATTCTCGCGCTCTTGGTTTGGTTGTTTCTGTTCCGACGACCTTTGCGCGTTTACAACGGACGGCACGGCGCGATGAAAGCCAATGTGAAAATCCTGGCTCTGAAGGCGCCGCGCGACCGGTTGAAAAAATACATCCTTTCCACCCGAGTAAGCTTCTGGCCCATCATTGAAGACGCGGCCCCCAGGAACGAATTCCGGGAACTGCTCACGCAAAAAATCAAAGAGGGCTTCCGGGTGCAGCGGATCTGGCAGATCCACAATGCCGATGACCTGAAGCGGCTGGAATTGTACCTGGAAAAATACAAAACGTATGATAACTACTCCGTGAAATGTTTTGTCGGCAAAAGCGCCTTCATCCCAGAGGTCCTTTCCTTCTGCGGCAGGGTCGTTTCGGTGTCAATCCCTCAAAGCGAGGACCCCAGGAGACTGACAACCGCGTTCCATTTTTTCGGCAGGGGCGAAATCAAGCGATGGGAAGATTATTTCAAAATTTTGTGGGAGCAGAGCGCTCCCATCAAAATCGAGAATCATATTTATTATTAAGGGGAGCAAGGTAATTTGGACAATTTTCCCTCATTTTCATGCCGCCGCGTAGCGCACGCTGGGCGCGCGGAAAAAGGAGCGGACCACCGTGGGCTGGCGCTGGGTGCTGCGCAGATACCCATGGAGGTCAGC